>JAIBAQ010000054.1 GCA_019695095.1 Candidatus Hydrogenedentota bacterium | reverse complement strand
CGAAACAGGATGTTATAGCCGAGTTGGTCGGACACGCACGTCCCCTCGCTCATCCATGCGGCCAAGTCCGTCGCGCCGAAGTTCGACACGCCGATTTCGCGGATCTTGCCTTCGTCGCGCAGGGCTGTGAGGGTGGCATAGACGTCCGCAAAGGGAACGTCGCGCGGCGGCCAGTGAATTTGATAGAGGTCTATGGCGTCTGTATTGAGACGGCGCAGGCTTTCTTCGCAGGTTTTGCGGAGCGTCGCCGGTTGGCATTTGTCGGGCCAGACTTTGGACGCAACGTAGACGCTGTTTCGATTCGACCCGAGAGCGCGTCCGAGCATCCGTTCGGACTCGCCCGCGCCGTACATCTCGGCGGTGTCGAAGAGGTTAACGCCGGCATCGAGCGCCGCGGCGACCGTGGCATTGGCATCGGCTTGATCGTCTGCGCCCCAGTACTGCGAATCGCCAATCTGCCACGCGCCGAAGGCGACCACGGAGACTTCTAGATTGCTTGAACCGAGTTTGCGATACTGCACGGAGAACACCCTTTCTGTTGCTTGGCTGTGAACTGAGTGTGGCACAGAATATCGGTCCTATCCAATCGATGGGACTCGGTAGCGAGGTTTGACGATGACGACACGAGGCGTATGGATACTGGCGGCATTCATGCCCATTCTGGTTGTGAATGCCTGGGCTGCGCCCGAGGCGGACAAGCCGGAGATCATCTCATCTCCGGGTCAGGCGATGACCGCGGACGCCATGGGGTTCCTGAATGTACGCGCGATTCGCGGCAAGGAGTGGTCCGTCGTTCGAATGAAGAACGCGGATGGCCTCTGGTACGCGCGGCTTGAGGCGCGAGGCGCGTTGGTAACCGAGTTTGCGGATTGCGGCAACCGTGAAGATTGGATTCGCTTCATGTTGTGGCCGATTGACGATCCCGACCCTCGTTTTCTGCTGGTACTTCGGTATTCGGGGGGCGTAAACGGGCCCGACGCGCTGGACATTATTCACTTGAAGGAGAATTACCGTACGTTGTTGAAAGTGTCCAGCGACTTTAATCTCACCAAGGTTGAGGACCTCAATAGCGACGGCTGGCCTGAGGTCATAGGGAAGTCTCGGTTGTATGGAAACTTGTTGGACCTAACGCGGGCTATGAGCCCCACGCCGACACTGATATTCTCGTATCGCGAGGACGCAAAGCAGTATCTCTGTCAGAATCAGAAGTTCCGTGAGAAAATCGGCGAAACAGCCGATGCGCGACGGAAGTCCTTTGAACAAAATCCCGTTTCGAAGCATGCGTTTTCGTACGAGAAATGGAATGAAACGAGCCGGGCTGCCTGCGCGGATTTGGTGGCATGGGTAACCGAAACGTGCTTGATGGGCGACGAAGCCAGCGCCTGGGCCTATCTGCAGCAATACACGACGCCCGACACGGCCGTGGAAATCAAGGCTGCTATCCAGGAGCGTCTTGAAGCGGATCCCTACTACAAGGCGGTGAAGCGGACGCAGGAGCGTGATAAGGGAGTCTCCGATCAGCCGAAAGTAACGCCGGGGCCAAGCCAGACTCACACGTCACATGCGTGGCTGAAACGGATCAAACCTGCCGTTGAGTTGGAAGCATCGATCCCTGTCGGGGGATGAATCAGCGCGCCAGCAACCGATGACGCCTAGGGAAAAGGCGCCGCGAATTCGATTTGGCATCGGTCGGCGTTGCGCTCTCCGTGGCGTCGGTTTCGGTCATTCCGGCGGCAATCATGCTTGGCGTCAATTCGCTCATGAGGGAAGCTAGCCGATCCTGGATATCCTGAAGGTTGTTGAGCAGGGTAAGAGTGTCGGGGTTCTTGAGAACATTGTCGAGCGTTTCGAACGCGACATTTTGCAGGGTGATGACTCGCTGCAGCGAATCGAGCTGCCCGCTGCTGAGGCCAAGTACGTTGGTGTCTATCACGGCCTGAGTGAGTTTCTTCCAACTCGTCAGCGCATCGTCAAAGTCCGCCTTCAACAACTCATAGTCCGAGTTGGTATAGCGCTTTCCTTGCAGAGACTTCACCGTATCCTGAAGTGACTTTATCGAAGCCCCCATATCCTCCGCAGTTCCAATTAGATCGGGCACGCCGTTGCGTTCGCGAAGATCGGACAGCTTGGCGGCGGCGGCATCAAGCTGGGCGGAGGCATTTGGCAAGTTGTCGCCTGGTGTGATGGCATTGGTCGCGTTGATGAGAAACGTTTGTATGGCGTCGAAATCGGTTTGCCAATTCGTGTCGGAGGTTGCCCACGCGCGGTATCGCGAATAGACGGGTTCCCAGGCTTCGTTGACGGCCTTCAGGGCACCGCGAAACTGAGTGGAATCGCCGGATGCGGCGATGGACTGCGCGTCCAGCATTGCGCGCGAAACGCGGTCAAAATAGCGCGTAAGCTCCGGGTCCTTCACGGCTTGCGTGGTCTGTGCAAAGCCGGCTACGGATACCGCCAGAAGCGCGATGGACAATCTAAATGTTTGCATGACAGATCTCCCCTTCCGGAGCCTTATCCCCCGAAGACCGTAAAAGTTCCCTGTGTCCAACGTGTCATGAGCCTGAGGAATCGAGATGATCGCCTTCTTGAAGCACGGCTTTGGCCGATTCGAGTTGCGCATGGGCGCCGACGAGCACGAGCACATCGCCCGACTGCACCCGCGTGTCTACGCCCGGATTGGTGGCAGGTACGCCGTTGCGCACGACGGCGATGATCAATACGCCGGTGCGCGCGCGAAGATTGAGTTCGCCGATGGTCTTGCCGTTGCCCCAATGATTCTCTTCAAGGTAGAAGGTGCGCGTCGCGGTGGTCTGCAACACCTTCATGAGCTCTTGCTGTGCGGTACGGTCGGTGGACTTGCCGCGCAGCATACCGTACCGGCCGGCACGGACCGCGGCGATTTGCGCCTCGACAATGTTGTCGGGGATGTCCATTTCTTTGAGGACATGTGCGGCGATTTCGATAGAAGTCTCAAAATCCTCCGGGATAACTTGACTCGCGCCGAGCCGGTAGATTTCGTCGAGATCCGACACGAAACGGCATCGCGCAAGGATATAGAGATCCGGGCGCATCGAACGGGCAACCGATACGATTGCGCGAGTCGCTTGGCGGTCGTTTGTGGCCACGACCATCGCGTGGGCCGTGGCAATCCCGGCGTGTTCGAGAATGCTCCGCCGGGTGGCGTCGCCAACGATATACGGGGTTTGGGTGTCTTTGGCGATCTGAATCGATCGCGGGCTCATCTCCACAAGAATGACGTTGACGTGAGTTGCCTTGAGCACGCGGGCGAGATTCTGGCCACTGACGCCAAATCCGATGATGATGACGTGGTGCTTTCCGTGGGCCACGGGAGCCGCATCCGGGGGAGGCGCGTCATCATGAAGACGCCCGGCAACCCATGCCGCGACTCTGCCGGAAACAGGTACGAGCACTGCGCCGATGATCATCGTGCCGATGGCGTACACCATGATTCCGTTGAAGAGTGAAGACGGCATGAGGTTGAGCTTGCTGGCTTCAAAGGCGACCACATAGCCGAATTCGCTGACCGTGCACAAGCCCAGTCCGACTTGGATTGCGGGACGAATTGGCCATCCGGCGACGCGCACGGCTGCGGTGGTTATGAGCGATTTGGCAATCAAGGTCACGAGAACGGCCACGAGAATGAGACCCAGACTGTCGATGACCAAGTTAATGTTCGCCATCATACCCAGCGAGATGAAGAACACGGCGTTGAATACGTCGCGGAAAGGGTGAATGTCGGCCACGAGTTGGTGCCGGGCGTCGGCCTCCGCGAGCAGCAAGCCCGCGACACAAGCGCCCAATGCGGGACTCCAGCCCGCGAGCGAAGCCAGCCACGCGCCGCCGCATGCCATCGATACGGCAAAGAGTGTCATCAGTTCAGGTCCGCCGCGCCGGGAAAGCTCGTTCATGAGGCCAGGTAACGTCTTGCGTCCGCCAATGGCCAGCGCACCCATGACTGCCAGCCCTATCAGCGAGCGCGCCGCGGCGCCGTGCCAATCGCCACCGGACTTCACGGCCAGCATTGGCAGGAAGAGCATGAACGCGATGACGATTACGTCTTGGAGGAGTAGTATTCCAATGGTAATCATCCCCGATACGGAATCGGTCTCGCCACGTTCGCTGATCTGCTTGAGAACAATGGCGGTGCTGCTCAGGGCGACAAGGCCCCCAATCAACCCAGAGGTGACGATCGAATTGTCAGAGCCAAACTCAAATACGGCGGCGGCAAGGGCGGCTGTGACGCCGATCTGCAGACCAGTTGCGAGAAGCAAGTTCTTGCCCAACCGGAAGAGCGGACCCGGGTTTAGTTCAAGTCCGACGATAAACAGCAGGAGCACAAGGCCAATCTCACTGATGGAACTCACGTCCGAGGGGTCGAAAAGGTAAAGCCCCGATGGCCCCATTATGAGGCCGGTGATGAGAAAGCCTATGATTGAGGGTGCGCGGAGGATGCGAAAGAGCCACGCAACGACGAGTGCCGTGCCGAACAGCAGAACGATTGCAGCCATAAAGTCAGATTCGTGCATGGACTCTCCTCAAGAAGGAACGGACTACGGGTACACAGTGCGACGTAACATTACGAGGCGGAGAAGGAACCGTCAAGTGTTTCGCGGGATCTACTTCGGAGACACTCGGTACAACGCCGAATACGCGTTGGGTTTGCCGGAGAGGTCAAACGGCCGGAAGCGCGCCGCGTTACTTAGGAGTGAATAGGCGCGGTAAGGCGCTCGTCACTTAATGCGAATAATACAGACTACCGGTTTAGGCGGGTCGCGTTGCGTGCGTGGACCCGGTTGTTGGGAGATTTGAACATGCTGTGCAGTTTTGTGGTTGTTGCCGTATTGTCGGGCGGAATACTTCAGCGGCAGGAAGCTCCGGGCGAGAACATCGAACGAATCGTAACCGAGGGCGTGGAACGAATCGTGTCTTCGGTAATGGGCGCGCCTGCCACGGTCGGCGGCATCCGTTGGGATCGAGAAAAGCAGCGGCTTACGCTAAAGGATGTTACGCTGGCAAACCCATCCGGGTTCTCGGAAGGCGACGCGATTGCCTTGGGGACCGTGGAGCTTGAGGCGGACATACGTTCATTGATGTCCGAGCAGCCGGACGTGAGATTGATCTCGGTGGAGGGCGCGCACATCAACGCGGAGACCTCGTTGCAGGGGAACAATCTCAAGAAGCTGATGGATAACGCGAAGCAAGCGATGCCCAAAGGCATGCGGCCACGTGGAGGATTGCAGCGCGGAGAAAAGCGTTGGCGCATCGAGCGCGTTGCCATCAACGACAGTTCGCTGACCATGAATTCCCCGCTTCTGGGCGGTTCGGGGAAAGAGAAGAAGATCGATGGCATGGAGATGAGCTTTACGGGTCCGAACAACGAGGGCATGACCTCGCAGGAAATCATGGTGCAGATCATGCAGAAGCTCATCGATGAAAGCGGACTCCTGGGCGGCTCCGGTGAAGACGGTGCGGCGGAATCCCCCGTCAACGCGTTGATAGACCTTCTCGGCCCGAAGCAAAACAAGTGATACCCATCGGGCTTGCCGGCCCCGCGCGTGCAGCCCGTTCACGGTAGCGCCTCGCGCTGTGGTAAACTCTCCATCTATCCAGGTCGGGAGATGCAAGCATGGCATATCAATTCATCCTCACGGACAAGGCCGGCGGTTGTGGAACGATCACACTGAACCGGCCCAAGGCGAACGCGCTTTCGCTGGAATTGGTGACGGAAATCGGGTCCGCGGTGCAGAACTTTATCGAGGACGCGGAAGTCCGATGCATCCTTATCACGGGAGGCGAAGGCAAGTTCTTTAGCGGTGGCGCGGATATCCCCAGTCTAGGGAGTTCCCTGGGAGCCCCATTCGCCGAAGGGCAGCCGCTTCCCGCGGGCCTCAAGACCATGGACATCATCGAAAACAGTCCCAAGCCCGTGATCGCCGCGGTGAACGGCATCGCCGTGGGCGGCGGTTGCGAACTGACTCTGGCGTGCCATTTTCGACTCGCGGCAGACACAGCCGTGTTCGGCCAGCCGGAAATCAATCTGGGCATCGTACCGGGATGGGGCGGATGCCACCGGCTGCCGCGGCTCATCGGCGAGGCGCGCGCATTGGATTGGATGCTGACTGGCCGCATGATCAACGCACAGGAAGCGCTTGCCTCCGGTCTCGTGCTGAAGGTCGTGCCGCTTCCGGAATTGGCCAATGCGGCCCGTGAACTGGCGGGTGCGCTTGCAGGAAAACCCGCCGTGGCGACAAGGGCAATACTTCGGGCCGTGCGCGAGCGCGCGCTTCAACCCGACAGGGGCAAGGCGCTGGAAGCCGAGGCATTCGCCGAAGCGGCCGCGAGTCGCGACGCCGCGGAGGGCGTTGCGGCATTTATCGAGAAGCGTCCCCCAAACTTCACAGGCGCATAAACGTGCTTCAACGCATTTCTTTGTCACTACTACTGGGACTCCTGTCTGTTCTTCAAGTACAGGCCTTGGAGGCGGGGGCCGCCAAGGTGGAGATCACTCCGCCGCTCGATACACCGCTCAACGGTTATTACGACCGCTTGGGGCGTGGCGCACTATCTGTTCATGATCCGGTGTGGGTACGGTGCCTGTTTCTCGACGATGACGAAACCCCCGTCCTGCTCGTAAACTCGGACCTGTGCATGATCAGCAGGGAACTGCGGGATCGCGTGCTTGAGCTGGCGCCCGCGGAAGTGCCGAAAGAGAACATCCTCCTGACGGCCACGCACACCCACAGCGCGCAAGGCGGCATGATCCGCAACATGGTCGTGCGGTGCGTCTCGGGACGTTTCGTGCCCGAGGTGCTGGAGGCCACGGCCCAGCGATTCGCGGAGGCGATGAATCAAGCTATTGCGAATCGCAAGCGTGCGACGATCGGGTTCGGCGTAACGACGCAAACGGGCCTGAGCGTTAACCGCCGTGTTGAGAATGGTCCGACGGACCCGCAGATTGGCGTCATCCGAGTGGACGATTCGGATGGGAATATTATCGCGTTGGCGACGAATTTTGCCGCGCACCCGACAACGGTGAGCGGCGAGGACATGATGTCAATCAGCGCGGACTATCCCGGTTACTACTACAACGAGGTGGAACGCGTAGCAGGTGGCAGTTGTGTCGCGATGTTTTTGAACGGCGCGGAGGGCAACCAGCGGCCCGCGACTCTCGAAGGCAAGTCCGGATGGCAAGCGACGGAAGCCATCGGCACGCAATTGGCGGCCAAAGCAATGGAGGTAGCGGGGACTATCACGTGCGGCGAAGCAAAGCTTCACGTCGGATCATCTACGCCGAACCTCCCTCCCACGCTCGCTTCCGATTTTGTGCCTTCAACAACCCAATTGCGAACGCTGGAAATCGGCGATCTTCTCCTTAGTTTCGTGCCTGGCGAAGCGTGCGTGGAGATTGGTCTTGAGTTGCGCAGATTGGCGCTGGAGCGCGGGTACAGGGCGCAATTCACCGTGGGGCTCGCGAACGATTACCTCATGTATTTCGTACCCCGCGATCTGTACCCAACGCTGACCTACGAAAGCGCGATGACGTTCTACGGTCCTCGAATCGATTCGTGGTTCTATCGCGAGTTCGACGCATTAATGACGCGTGGAACGGCGATGCCGGAGCGGCCGGTCATCGAGCCGTGGAAGCTCGAGGAGATGAGCGCTGGAACGCCCATCGTCGTCTCCGGCGATCCTTTCGAATCGGGATACCGCAGGGGAGCTGCATTTCGCGAGGCGATACAAGCGACGTTTCAAGATTCGGTTGTCAAACCGTGCGACAGCGGAGAATGGATACCCAAGGATGGCCTTTGGGGCATGGCTCCTCGCTTCATGAATCTGACGCCGTTGGCGTTGCCGCGTCTGGGTATCGGAGCCCGCCCGATGTTGGCAGGGTTATCGTCTGACGTGCTGGCGGAAATGGAGGGCGTAGCGGAAGGTGCAGGGATGCCATTCGATGCCGTCTGGCTGACACAGTGCGCACCGACTTTCGCGGCCAAGACGGACCGGGCTCCCATGTACCGGTCGCCGTTCTGCACGATGTTTGCTGCCGTGGGAGACCGGGCAGGGGCTGACGACATTCTGGCTGGGCGAAACTTCGACTGGACGCGTGCCGAGGCTCCGTTCGTATTCGATGTGAGGCCGCCGGCCGGACTTCGTTTTCTATATGTCGCCTTCCCCTGGTCTTTGGGCGTCTTCACGGGCATGAACGAGGCTGGACTTGCGGTAAGTGTCGAGCGCGTAGACCACTTGGGCGAGCCTACGCTCGATGGCCCGCCTGTCGAATTTGTGTTGCGCGGGGTGCTCGCTTCCGCACCGGACGTGACAGCGGCAAGTGCCGCACTTCAAGCCGCAGTACACGTCCGGGGGTACCACGTGATGCTTGTCGACGCGTCGGGTAAGGCGTGCGTGGTCGAATTCGGAGCCAGCATTACCATACGCGAGCCGTACGATGGACTGTTACTCGGAATGGACCCCGCGACAGCGGGTGCGGACCCGACCGCGGCGAAGCGCTATGCGCGGTTGTCTACTCTGCTGGAGTCGGAACGCATTCTCGATGGAGACGAGATCGCCACGTATTTGCGTGATGCGGACCCAGGAAGCACGGGCATGGAGCAGATCTGCAATACGGACACGCGATATAGCGTCGTTTTTGTGCCCAAGACCAAGCGTATGCGAGTGGCGTTTCCGGACGCGTCCGGCGAATTGGGCAAACCGATCGAATACGGATTTGGGAAGCAGAGCCGATGAGCGAAGACGTAGTTCGCAATTACTCGGGCCAGGGACGCCCTCTTCAACGGCGGCGCAGACACAGTGCCGGCGCGGCATTCCCGTGGCGGGGTTCGCTCGCCGCATTGGCGATAATTATTGCCGTGGTTTTGCTTTGGATCACACGCGATAGCTTCGACATTACGCGTTGCATGCCTGCGGGGCAGCGGTTCAGTCTTGTGCTGGCCGATCCTGTAAACAACAGGAACCGAATTGTTCAGTCACGCGTTTGGAACTCGGTGCCGCCGTCGTTTGGCCTCGCCAAGGCCATCGAGCCGATCCAGCGCAATGCAGGTCCTCCGGAATGGGTGCTCAACAACCTGATCCGCGGCCAACTCTATTTGCTCGGAAATGACATCTCGTCGTTTAGCGACGTCATCGGCCTTACGAAGATGTCCCGTATTGGCAGCTTGATTGAACGTCTTCATTGGTTCATGCCCGGCATCGAAAGCGACTACGCTGGTGGCCTGCGCTTACGCAAGATGACCCAATCGGGCATGTACTATGCCGTACGAGGCCGGATTCTGCTCTTCAGTCCGTCTCGAGATGAGCTGATACGCGCGCTGACGCTGACCAAGGAAGCCGCTATCGACGAATCGACCTTGTCGGACTTGACCCGATCGGGCACGGAAGACCTGCGCGGTGTCGTACTGCTGCATCCGGATGATCCCTTGGGCTCGACGTTTCAATCGTTGGCCTTTGCGATGCGCATCGACGAGTCGAGCGCCCATACAAAGTTCCGCGGGATTTTCAATGCAGCCGCGCGCGAGCGCTTCGCGAACTTGGTTCAGGGCGTGTCGCCTCGCACATTGACGGCCCCACCCGAGGGAATCGTCCAAGTATCGCTTGATTTCGGGAAACCTCTCAAAGAGGTCTGGATAGAGGCAGGTCACGCTTTCGACAGTCCCTTCTTTAATGCATCGAAGTGGCAGACCTGGGAAGAGACAAAACCCGGCGAGACTCCGGGACTGCCGCAGCTCGCAACGGCTCTCTTCGGTCCCATGGGTCCAGGGATACGCCTGAGTTGTGTGGGGATCGACTCCAACGAGATGATGCCGGCACCGCTGTTGGCAGCAACACTGGACGCACAGGTCGCGGCATTGCCGGAGCTCTTCAAGGCAATTCCTCCACCGCCGCCGGGCACCATGCCGTGGGACATGTATCCACGGGTGGATTCCGCGACGAATGTCGTCCGGTTGCCGTTGCTGGGCGGACCATCTATCGAGCCGACCGTGGCCGTGTACGGAGACGACGTCCTGGTGAGCTCGAGCCGTACCGTGGCAGAAAGCCTGCTGAAAAACCCGGCAACCGCCGCGCCGTTGCCGGAAAAGGGCAACGTGTATGCACGCATAACACCGCGTCCATGTGTGGAGCAGTTGGTTGAGGCAGGACGCCAGTTTCTTGCCTTCAACGGATTGCGGGGCTACACGAACGAGTCGTTTGAGCAGGCAGCCGCGGAATGGACTGCGTCCGCGGCAGGTGTGCAAGAAATCACGGCCCTGGCGTCGTTCGGGAATGACTATATCGATGCGGAGTTCAAGCTGATGTGCGTGCCTGCTCCGCCCGTTTCCGAACCGGCGCCTACGCCGTAGTTGCGAGTGCCTCCTCAATCCCGCTAGAGTGATTCCGCTTTTCAGGCTCACGTCAGCGGCGTGTCGCGATTTCCCCGGTGCAATGGGTTCGCTTCATGGCAGCTTGAAACTTGAGAACGCGCTGCAATCTGCTTGGGCTGCATCCAAACAAACAGGATACCTATGACTACTGCTGCGGAATCGTCCGGAACCGTCGAGGGACTCGACGGCGACTTCATTGTCGATCAAGCTACCGACGAAGTATTGCGGCTGCACCTTGAGAAGTTCGAGGGGCCGCTGGAAGTGTTGCTGTACCTGATTAAGTCGCAGGAAATCGATATCTTCGATATTCCCATCCTGAAGATTACGGAACAATACCTGCGCTTCCTCGACCTCATGCAAGAGGAGAATCTGGAAGTTACGGGCGATTTCTTGGTCATGGCGGCCACACTCATTCAGATCAAATCGCGCATGTTGCTCCCCGCCGACACCGATACCGGCGAAGAAGAGGAAATGGAGGAGGACGATCCGCGGCTGGAGCTGGTGGAAAAGCTGCTGGAATACCGCCGGTACCGGGATGTGTCCGCGCGGTTGCTGTGGCTGGAAGAGCAACGGGCCGATTGGTATACGCGTAACGTGAAGCCGGTCGTTGAACAGCCCGAAGAGGAGGAAGAAGACCTGTTGGAGGTCAACCTCTACGACTTGGTGACGGCGTTTCGCGCATACTTGCGCTATTTCTCCGACGACCTGTTTCATACGGTTCAAGGGGAAGGCGCGTCGGTCGATCAGAAGATCGAACGTATCGAAGAACTCATGTCGACTCACGGAAGCATTGCGTGGACCGACCTCCTAGGCGAATGCAAGAGCCGTGTGGAACTCGTCTGCTGCTTCCTGGCCATCCTTGAGTTGTGCCGTATGGGGCGCATGCGCGTCCATCAACACGGAGCCTTCGACGAAATTCGCCTCTACCCTGCCCAGCAAACGGCGGCGGTGTGATCTGGCCCTTTCGACGCCATAAACCCAAGCCGTTGGGCGCACAGGGCGAAGATTTGGCTGTCAGGCTTCTCAAACAGGAAGGGTTCATCATTCTGGGCCGAAACGTGGAAGTAGGGCGTTACGAGCTCGACATCATCGCGCGGGAAGACGACACGATTGCATTCGTGGAGGTCAAGACGCGCCGTGACGATGGGTACGCCGCGCCGGAAGCCAATATCACTCCGAAGAAACAGCGCCACATTCGTAGTGCTGCCCACCGCTGGCTGAGTGACAACGAGCCGGAGGACGTCTACTTCCGGTTCGACGTGGTGACGGTCGTGTTGCCCGAATCGGGCGAACCTGAGTTGCTGTTGATCCGCGACGCCTTTCCCGACGTGCGGCCGGTGAAGGCGAGCGTATCGCCGCGCGCCCGCATGCGCCGGAGATGATTCCCATGGACACCGAGAACGCCGCACTCTCAATTTTGATCGTCGATGACGAGGCCAACATCCGAAAGACGCTGGCCGTGTGCCTGGAGGCGGAGGGCCATTCCGTCGTATCGGTGGGGAGCGCGTCGGAGGCCATCCAGGCCGTAACACGGCAGAGTTTTGCGTTGGCGTTCGTCGATGTGCGTCTGGGCACAACCAGTGGACTGGATCTTGTTCCCGAGCTGCTGACGCTCGCGCCTTGGCTGAAGATTGTCGTCATCACGGCGTATGCATCGATAGAAACCGCGGTGGAGGCCATGCGGCGGGGGGCAATCGACTACATTGCGAAGCCCTTTACGCCGCCCCAAGTCCTGATTGCCGTGCGTAAGATGTCGGAAATGCGCTCTCTTGAATTAAGGCTGCAGCAAGTTCAGCACGACCTTGCGGGCGCAAGCCCGGATGTGGACCTTACCAGCACCAGCCCTGTTATGCAGCGCGCGCTCGAGTTGGCGCGGCAGGTAGCCCAGAGCGAGGCTTCTGTCCTGATCCTGGGCGAAAGCGGGACTGGTAAGACGGTCCTTGCGAAAGTCATTCATGCTTGGAGCCGCCGGGCACGCAAGCCCTTCGGCGTTGTGTCGTGCCCGTCGCTGTCCGGGGAGTTGCTTGAGAGTGAGTTATTCGGACATGTCCGCGGTTCGTTTACCGGTGCGGTGCGCGACAATCCCGGAAGAGTGATGGCGTGTGAAGGAGGGACCCTGTTTCTTGACGAAATCGGGGAACTGCCGCTGCCGTTGCAGCCAAAACTACTGCGATTTATTCAGGATAAGGAGTATGAGAGCATCGGCGACGTCAGAACACGGCGGGCCGATGTGCGCATCATTGCTGCAACGAATACCGATTTGGCGCTGGCGGTCTCGGATGGGCGATTCCGCGAGGATCTATACTACCGGCTGAATGTGTTTCAGTTGGAAATCCCACCGCTGCGCGAACGAACGGCGGACATCGTCCCCATTGCCAAACGATTACTCGCCTTCTTCGGCACGGCAACACACCGGGGCTTCCTTGGGTTTACGGACGAAGCCGAGCGTGTTTTGACCGAGTATCCGTGGCCGGGCAATCTGCGAGAGCTCCGAAACGTCATCGAACGCGCCACCATCGTGTGTACTGGCGATTCGGTGGGTATTGAGCATCTGCCTGATTCCATGGTTTCACGCGAAAGCCAACCCCGAATTGGCGAGCGTATCTCGCTTGCAGAACTGGAGGAACAGCACATCCGGCGGGTGCTGGCCACGACGAGTTCGCTTCAGGCGGCGGCGGAGATTCTGGGCATCGATCAAGCAACGCTGTGGCGCCGTCGCAAACAGTACGGTATCACGTAGTCCGCAATTTGCATCGGCGCTCAGTCGCGTTGGCGCAAATCCGGGCTTGCCCCGCCTTGCATTCTGCAATACCGCGTGAAATTGCCATTGCAGCCTGCATGATTCGCTAGACACCCCGGCCTTTCTTTCCTTTCTGCATCAACGACTTAGACGCGCCCGCGCCTTGGCACCAGTCTTGTTTCTTCTCAGGCAAGGAAGTACACATCATGATTGGTTTACGACAGAAACTTGGTATCGGGTTCGGGGCATTGCTGCTCGTCACGGTGGTGATTGGCGGCGTCAGCATTTCGCAACTTCATGTGTTGGGGCGCGCAATCGACGTAATCATGAAAGAGAATTATCGAAGCGTCATTGCGTGCGGCGACATGAAGGAAGCGCTGGAGCGGATGGACAGCGGCGCGCTATTCACGATGCTTGGCGACGAGGACGAGGGCAACGCGCTCATCGACGCCAATCGGATCGTGTTTGAGAAGGCGCTTCAAACCGAGATTTCGAATGTTACGTTGCCCGGAGAAGGCGAGAAGGCCGCACAAATTCAAAAGTACTTTGCCGAATACGTCCAGAAGATAGAGACGGTTCGCAATGGGAACCTGAGCATGGACCAGCGGCGCTTGACCTACTTTGACGAAATCCTGCCGCTCTTCCAACAGATCAAGTCGCTGGCCGATACGATCCTGACGCTCAACCAGGAGAACATGGCGTCGGCGAATCGCGCGGCCGGTTTACGCGCGGCGGCGGCGCGCCATCAGATGTATATGTACTTGCTCGCCGGATTTCTGATTGCCGTCGTGAGCATCGTGCTTGTGCGGCGCTGGGTGCTGCGCCCAATCCAACTCCTCACCGATTCCGTGCGCGACATCCAACACGGCACGCTCGAGGTGGTCGTGCCCACTGTGTCCAACGACGAACTTGGTCAGCTTACGGCCGCGTTTAACGAGATGGCGTCGAAGCTGCGCGAATTCCGGCGCAGCGAACGGCTTCAGTACATTCGGGTTCAGCGCGCGACACAGGAAGCCTTCAGTTGCCTGCCCGAAGCCATTGCAGTCGTCAACGAGGCCGGCGAAGTGGAAATTGCGACGCCCAGCGCGCAGCACACGTTTGGACTCACGCCACATACGCTGATTTCACAGTGCATGTATCCGTGGATTGCAGACACATTTCATGAGGTCCTGCGCGAGGGCCGCGCCGTGCAAGGTTCGGCCAAAGACAGCGGTCATCAGTTCTTCGTCAACGGCGAGGAACGTTTCTACCGTCCCAAGGGTGTGCCGATGATCGAGCACGACGAAGGCGTGAACGGCGTCATTATGGTCCTGGAAGACGTCACGCAGTTGCGTCAGCAGGTGGAACTGAAACGCGGAGTCATTTCAACGGTATCCCACCAACTAAGGACACCGCTCACCGCGATACGCATGGCCGTGCACTTGCTGTTGGAGGAGAAGGTAGGCCCCCTGAATCCAAAGCAGACCGACCTCCTGTTGGCAGCGCGCGACGAGGGCAGCCGGTTGTCGGCAATCCTCGAAGACTTGCTCGATATCAGCCGTATCGAATCGGGCAGGGCCTTGCTTGACTTGCGCCCGATCGCTCCGTCGGAATTGGCGTTCAACGCCATCGAACGCCACGCGGGGCCGGCCAAAGATCGTGGCATTTCGCTCGTCGCGAATGTGGCGGTGGACCTTCCCGAGGCACTGGCCGACGCAACCCGTATCGCGCACGTTTTCGACAACCTGATCACTAACGCGCTGAAGTACACGATGCCCGGAGGCGCCGTAACCATTGCTGCTCGTTGCGATGCGGAATTCGTCACGTTCTCTATTTCGGACACGGGCTGCGGAATTCCCGAAGAGTACCGAAGCCGCATCTTCGATCCGTTCTTCCGCGTACCGGGGCAAGACAAATCATCGGGCGTGGGCCTCGGTTTGGCGATCGTCAAGGAAATCGTAGTGGCGCATGGCGGCACGGTGACTGCTAGCAGCGGAGACGGGGCCGGCAGCGTGTTCACATTCACCTTGCGGCGCGCCGACGCGCCCGAATCGATGGAGACCTCGTAATGCAGGACCTGGTTGTTGTCGGAGTTGTCGCTGTGTTCTTCGTGTTGTGCGCCGGTTATGTCCGGCTTTGCGAAAGGCTATAGACATGTTCGATGTCGTGGTTGGTCTCGTTTGCCTGGCAATCACCGCGTACTTGGCCGCGGTACTCGTTCGACCAGAGAAATTCTAAGGATTGCTCTCCGTTATGGACATCTATGGCTGGATACAATTTGCCCTGTTTCTTGGAGTGCTGCTGGCACTCACGAAACCGGTTGGACTCTATCTCGTTCACGTGCTCGATCCCGAACGGCGCACGCCCGTCAGCCGACTCGTCGATCCGGTCGAGCGAGGCTTGCTGCGACTCATGAACGTCAAGCGCTCGGACGAGCAGACGTGGCAGCGCTATGCGTTCTCGATGCTCGCATTCAGCGCGGTGTCGCTACTATTCACTTACGCGATTCTGCGATTGCAGCACCTACTTCCCTTGAACCCACAGAAACTCCCCGCCGTTCCGTCTGCGCTGGCTTTCAACACGGCGGTGAGCTTCACGACCAACACGAACTGGCAGGCCTACGCGGGCGAGACCACGATGTCGTATCTCTCGCAGATGGTAGCGCTGACGTTTCACAATTTCGCGTCGGCTGCGGTGGGTATTGCCATTGCGGCGGCGCTGGTACGCGGAATTGCGCGGCGCGAAACAAGCACCGTGGGGAACTTCTGGGTCGATCTCGTGCGCATCAATCTGCATCTGCTTTTGCCGCTCAGTTTCGTGTTTGCGTTGTTTCTTGTGAGCCAGGGCACTCTTCAAAACTTTGGCGGGTATACAACTGCGTCTACCATCGAGGGAGAGACGACGCAGACGATTGCGCAAGGGCCGGTTGCATCGCAAGTGGCGATCAAGATGCTCGGAACCAACGGCGGCGGTTTCTTCAATGCCAATGCCGCTCATCCATTCGAGAATTCAACGCCGCTCTCGAACTTCGTGCAGATGATTTCGATCTTCCTCATCCCGAGCGGATTAACGTACTACCTGGGTTGCGCAACCAAGGATCAGCGCCACGGGTGGGCCGTCTGGAGCGCAATGGCCGCGTTGTTCATTGCGGGCGCGCTGGCCTGCTGGGCCGCGGAAGCCCACGGAAACCCGCGCCTGCACGCACTTGGCGTGGAGGCTACACCCGGCAACATGGAAGGCAAGGAAGTCCGGTTTGGCGTGTTCAATTCGGCGTTGTTCGCGACGATCACGACAGCAGCGTCGTGTGGCGCGGTGAATTCGATGCACGATTCGTTCACGCCACTTGGCGGCTTGGCGCCCCTGCTCAACATCCAACTCGGCGAGGTCGTGTTTGGCGGTGTCGGGGCAGGTCTGTATGGGATGCTGGTCTTCGTCATACTGACCGTATTTCTTGCGGGACTGATGATCGGTCGCACGCCGGAATACTTGGGTAAGAAAATCGATGCGTTCGACGTGAAGGCCGCGGCTCTGGCCATTCTCATTTTGACCTTCTCAATACTCGGCTTCTCGGCGTGGGCCAGCGTCAGCGATTGGGGTGTCTCAAGCCGGGCGAACGAAGGGCCCCACGGCCTCACCGAAATCCTGTATGCCTACTCGTCGGCAACAGGCAACAACGGCAGCGCGTTTGCCGGGTTGAACGCAAACACGAACTGGTACAACACGACCCTGGGCATCGCCATGTTACTGGGACGGTTCGCGATGATCGTTCCCATACTCGCGCTGGCAGGCAACATGGCACGCAAGCGACTCTCTCCCACTGGCAAAGGCAGCTTCCCTGTCTCGGGTCCGACGTTTGCTGTCCTGCTTGTCGCGACGGTGGTTCTAGTGGGTGCGTTGACCTTTCTCCCCGCGTTGTCACTCGGTCCTGTGCTTGAACATTTCACGATGGTCGCAACGAAGACCACGTTCTAGAGGAATCGGATATCATGGCCTCCAAGAAGCATTCTTTGCTGGACCAGGCGTTGCTGGCGCAAGCGCTGGTACAGTCCTTTGTCAAGCTCAATCCGGTCCGCATGGTGCGCAATCCCGTGATGTTTGTCACGGAAGTGGGTGCGCTACTCACTACCGTAGGGATTCTCTTCCGTCCTGAAGGCGAGCACCTGGGTTTCGGTGTGCAAATCGCCGCGTGGCTTTGGTTCACGGTGCTGTTCGCGAACTTCGCGGAAGCGCTGGCCGAAGGACGCGGCAAGGCTCAGGCCAACGCGCTCCGAAAAACACGCACGCAGACATTGGCGCGGCGGCGCGCCTCGAATGGGGCCGTGTTGACCATCAGCGCGACGGAACTGCGTAAGGGCGATATCTTCGTCGTAAGCGCGGGCGAAGTGATTGCCGCCGATGGCGAAATCATCGAAGGCGCGGCAACGGTGGACGAATCGGCTATCACCGGCGAATCAGCGCCCGTGATCCGCGAAGCGGGCGGCGATCGCAGCGCCGTAACCGGTGGCACGCGCGTACTCAGCGACGAAATCGTCGTGCGCGTTACCGCAAATCCCGGCGAGAGTTTCTTGGACCATATGATTTCCTTGGTGGAATCCGCGCAACGCAAGAAGACACCCAATGAGATAGCTTTAACGATTCTCCTCGCGGCCCTGACGATCGTCTTTCTCATCGCCGTGGTCTCGCTGAAGTTCTTCGGCATGTACTCGGGAATCGCCTTATCGCTGACGGTACTCGTATCGCTCCTGGTTTGCTTGATTCCGACGACTATTGGCGGCCTACTGAGCGCAATTGGCATTGCGGGCATTGACCGCCTGGTGCAGAAGAACGTGTTGGCGATGAGTGGCCGCGCCGTGGAAGCGGCCGGCGACGTTGACGTGCTGCTGCTCGACAAAACGGGCACGATCACGCTGGGGGACCGCCAAGCCACGGAGTTCGTCCCCGCGGACGGCGTCGCCTTAGACGAATTGGCCAATGCGGCTCAACTGGCATCGCTGGCCGACGAGACTCCGGAAGGTCGCAGCATCGTGGTGCTTGCGAAGAAACACGGCCTGCGCGCGCGTTCTATCGCCGATCTCCCCCACGCGGTGTTCGTAGCATTCACCGCACAATCGCGCATGAGCGGCATCGACATCGACGGGCATTCCATACGTAAAGGAGCGGCCGATGCCGTCGAAACGTTTGTCGGATCGCCGTTTCCTGAATCGGTGCGTTTGGCCGTGCAACGCATTTCGCAATCCGGCGGGACCCCGCTGGTCGTCGCGGACAACCAACGCGCGCTGGGCGTCGTGCATTTGAAGGACATCGTCAAGGGCGGATTAAGGGAACGATTCGAGCGGTTCCGCGCGATGGGCATCAAAACCATCATGATCACGGGCGACAACCCGCTGACGGCCGCCGCCATTGCCCAGGAGTCCGGTGTTGACGAGTTCCTCGCGCAAGCGAAGCCCGAAGACAAACTGGCGCTGATTCGCCGGGAGCAAAGCAAGGGATGCCTCGTTGCTATGACCGGCGACGGCACGAACGACGCGCCGGCGCTCGCGCAGGCCGATGTGGGAGTCGCGATGAATACCGGTACGCAGGCCGCAAAAGAGGCCGGGAACATGGTAGACCTCGATTCCAATCCGACGAAACTCATCGAGATTGTGGAAATCGGGAAACAGATGCTTATTACGCGCGGCGCGCTTACGACGTTCAGCATCGCCAATGACGTTGCGAAGTACTTCGCCATCATTCCCGCATTGTTCGTCTCGGCGTATCCGGTGGTTGCACCGCTCAACGTGATGCGGTTGAGTTCCGCGAACAGCGCCATCTTGAGCGCCGTGATCTTTAATGCGTTGATCATTGTTGCCCTGATTCCGCTGGCGCTGCGCGGTGTGACGTTTCGTCCGCTACCCGCAATCGAACTACTGCGGCGCAATCTCCTGATCTACGGATTGGGTGGCGTGCTCGCGCCGTTCGCGGGGATCAAGCTTATCGATGTCGTGCTGTCCGTCGCAGGCGTCGTGTAAAGGAGACCTCCATGAATACGCTTGTCGAATATTTGCGGCCTGCGGCCGTTGCGACGCTGGCACTCGCCGCGATACTTTGCGGAGTGTATCCCGCCGCTGTGTGGGCCGTTGCTCAGACGGCGTTTCCCAGTCAGGCCAACGGCTCGCTCTTGATGAAGGACGGCGCCGTAGTGGGCAGCGCGCTCATTGCGCAGCCGTTCACGAAACCCGCGTACTTTCATCCAAGACCCTCGGCAGCGGGAACAGGATATGACGCGTCCGCTTCGGGCGGATCGAACCTGGGGCCTATTTCGGGCAAGCTGATTGACTCGGTGGAGGAGCGCGTGCGCGCCTACCGCGAAGAAAACGGTCTGTCTCCCGGCGAGTGCGTGCCCGCCGACGCGGTCACGGCATCGGGTTCCGGTCTCGATCCACATATCAGTCCGCGCAATGCCGAGCTTCAGTGTACGCGCGTTGCGAATGCGCGCGGAATTCCCGAAGAGCGAGTAAACGCGCTTATTGCGGAATATACTGAGGGGCGCACACTGGGAATTCTCGGTGAACCTCGTGTCAATGTGGTCACGCTAAACCTGGCGCTCGACGCGCTGCGATAGCCGTACGATGAGCAACGACAAAGCCGACAGCTTCCTTCGCATGATTCGCCGCTCACAGCGCGGGCGGCTGAAGGTCTATCTCGGCTATTGCGCGGGCGTCGGTAAAACATACGAGATGCTGCAGGACGCTCACCGCATGAAGGATGAGGGCATCGACGTGGTTGTGGGTTACGTGGAGACCCACGGCCGCGCCGACACCCAGGCTTTGCTTGACGGACTGGAAGTGTTGCCGCGCATGCGGCAAGAGTATCGGGGTATCACGGTCGAGGAAATGGATGTCAACCTCATCCTCGCGCGAAATCCAACCGTGGTGCTCATCGATGAGTTGGCACACACGAATGTTCCGGGCAGCCGGAACGCCAAACGATACGAAGACGTGCAGGACATTCTCTCGCACGGTATCCACGTCATCTCCACGCTGAACGTGCAACATCTCGAGAGCCTTTACGACGCGGTGGAACACGCCACCGGGATTCGCGTGCGCGAACGCATCCCCGACAGCGTGCTGAGCGAAGCCGACCAGATTGTAAACGTGGACGTGTCATCCGAAGACCTTCGCAAGCGGCTCGCCGAGGGCAAAGTGTATCCCCGGGAACGTGTCGAAGGCGCGTTGGCGAACTTCTTCGCTCCGGCCAATTTGGAGCAATTGCGCGAGTTGGCGCTGCGCGAACTGGCGGCTCAGATTGATTCGCGCCGCAGGCAACCCACGGACGAGGAGAAGTCGGTCAGCCCCGATCAGGTCATGGTGTGCCTGAGTTCGCGCGGTCCGCAAAGTGAACGGCTGCTACGGTACGGATCGCGTCTTGCCGGCCGCCTCAACCGGAATTGGTACGCGGTGTACGTGCAGACACCGCGCGAATCGGCGACACGCATCGACGCGGAAACGCAGCGCGAACTCTCCGGCACGCTGACCCTGGCCAAGCAATTGGGCGCCATCGTGTTCACGTACAAAGGCGGGGATGTTGTCAGCGCCATCGGCAGTTTCGTGAAAGAATACCGCGTCGGCCATATCGTTATAGGCACACCCGCGCCGTTGCCATGGTGGAAACGAGTCTTTGGCAGAAAAGACATACTCGAACGGCTCACGGACAAGGTCCGAGACACGACCGTTGTGGTAGTGGATACACGGCGCGCGCCCGAGCGACAGGAGTCCGCTTCGGTTGAGTCTGCAAAGGGCGGCCACGAAGGTCAGACTCGAATGGTGGAAACCGACGCAGCGCGCTTACGGTCTCTCCTTGCCACAAACGGAGTTGTGATATGGGAGGAACCGGTCGCGAAGGACATCCTTCTCCGAAAATTGGTGGAGGCGATTGACGTTGAGAGCGTAGGAGTTTCCACGGAATCGGTCTTCGCGCGAATTGTCGAACGGGAAAGCCAAGGAAGCACCTTCTTTAACGAGGGCGTTGCATTTCCGCACGCTCGCATTGACGGTCTTCAACAGCCCATTCTGGCGCTTGGCATTACGCACGGCGGCGTCTCAGATGAGTCCACGGGCAAACCCATTGAGCTTGTGTTTCTGACGCTGTGTCCTGCGGATACGCCCGCATTGCAGGTGGAATTATTGGCTTTGGCCAGCCGGACCGCTAAGGACCGGCGATTTGCGCGCGCTGCGCGAACGGCGAAAGAGTCAGCCGCGTTGTTGGAGGCATTGACCTATCCCGAGGACTGATACCACCCCGGATCCCACCCTAACGACCGCTCGGAAGGAGCATCACATGCCAGAGGATCGGCTTGTTTCTTAGGAGCGGCAGTAAAGCATCTGGTACTACAAGGAATCGTTCTTAAGCCAGATCCTTCGCTTCGCTCAGGATGACCTAAGGAGATAGCGCGGCACATTTCGTATGGTGTTGCGGAGATGTCGCTATGCCCACCGCAGTGGTTGAGGGACGGCGCGTGAGAAACAGACTGCCACTTGTCATTCTGAGCGTAGCGAAGAATCTGGCTTAAACAGAGCAGAAGGCGGAACGCTGCACCGGATGGCTGGTGTAGTGTTTTCTTACCAGGTCCTGCGCGCCGCAAGGCGCAAAACATAACAGCCTGGCACGGCATAGCCGCAACCAAAAGTGACTTAACCACGGGTGAACACCGACGACTTGACTCGATACTCCAGAGCGCTGCAAGCGCGAAATACTCCAGCCTGGGGTAAGATTCGCGTCACCGACGCGAATCGAAACCCCAGGTAACCGCCCCCAACCAACGTGAGTCCTGTAAGGACGAAAGCAACCTATAACGTCCCCTTCTTAGGAGCCACAACAGAGACCTCGGTTATCCGCGCCGCGCTCGGCGAGCGCTACGCTACTGAATCGCGCCGAGGGCGGCTGCGCCACAGGGTGCGGCATCCCTCGTCTGGGGAAGCCCGGCGTGGAAGCCGGGCGCTACAAAGAACGCGACTGACGTTTAATGTGCGAGCGTAGTGTGGGGCCAAACGCAACAGACCCCGCATGAGCCTACTTCCCGAAACGCGGCCCCGGTAGCGCCGCGATCGCCGAGCGCGGCGTGGGGTATCCCGCAGACTGCAAGTAGGTTGGGTGCCAGCGGCCACGAGAACAGTGCGCTAATTGGGTTCGTTTATCGGAGTTCATCGGTGTTCACCCGTGGTTGAGTCTCATTTGATTGCGGCTATGCTGCGCCGGGAATATGGCCTCAGAAGCGTTGCCGACCGCGAGTTGCAGCGGGTTTCCGGCGTATGCTATATTCCCCAGTCCGTCCATAGGGCGAATTATGTCCGGCGAAGGAAAATAACCTTGGCAGAGACCGTGTAGAACCATGTTCGAATCGCTTTCTCAGAAACTGGATCGCGTCTTCAAGAATATTCGAGGTCAGGGAAAACTGACCGAGAAGAACATGAAGGACAGCCTCCAGGAAATCCGGATGGCGCTGCTTGAAGCCGATGTTAACTATAAGGTTGTCAAGCAGTTCATTGCGGATGTGCAGGAGCGCGCCCTCGGCCAGGAGGTGATGGCGAGTATCCAGCCGGGTCAGCTTATCGTGAAGATCGTTCACGACGAGTTGATCAAGATCATGGGCGAGTCGAATGTTCCGCTGACGCTGTCGCAGACGCCGCCGTCAATCATCATGATGGTGGGTCTCCAGGGTCAAGGTAAGACGACCTCGGCCGGTAAGCTGGCGGCATTTCTGAAGAAGAACGGGCGCAGGCCGTTGCTGGTCGGCGCAGACGTATACAGGCCCGCGGCTATCAAGCAGTTGGAAGTCGTGGCGCAGCAGGCGGGCGTCGAGAGTTTTAGTCTTGGCGAGCACGCGGACCCGGTGAATACGTGCGTGATGGCGCTGGGCGAAGCCCAGATGCGCAATTGCGACATCATCATCCTCGATACTGCGGGCCGCCTGCATGTGGACGACGAGATGATGGCGGAAGTGCGGCGCATTCACGCGCAGGTGAAGCCGCACGAGATTCTGTTTGTCGCGAGCGCGATGACCGGTCAGGACGCGGTGAACTCGGCGAAACAGTTCCACGCGAACTTGCCGCTCACGGGCGTGATTTTGACGCAGATGGACGGCGACGCGCGTGGCGGCGCGGCCATCAGCTTGATCCATGTGACGGGTTGCCCAATCAAGTTCGTGGGTACGGGCGAAAAGCTCGACGCCCTGGAGCCGTTCCATCCAAGGCGGATGGCGGACCAGATTCTCGGCATGGGCGATATCGTGTCGCTGGTCGAGAAGGCCCAGGAAGTCATCGATCGCGACAAGGCGATTGAGTTCCAGAAGAAGGCCAAGAAGGCCAACTGGGACCTCGAAGACTTCATGGATCAGCTCAAGCAGGTCAAGAAGATGGGGCCGCTGGGCGATTTGGTGAAGAAGATTCCGGGCATGTCGAAAATGCTTGGCGACGATTTTGAGTTTGACGCGGACGAATTGAAGTACACCGAAGCGATCATCAACTCGATGACGCGTAAGGAGCGTCAGAACCCGAAGATTATCAACGGGAGCAGACGCCTTCGGATCGCGGACGGCAGCGGCACTTCGGTGCAGGAAGTGAACCGGCTGCTGAAGGACTTCGAGAAGATGAAGAAGATGATGCAGCAGATGATGAAGGGCGGCGGAAAGAAGCGCCACATGATGCGCATGCCGGGATTTTAAACCCGAGCCAATACACGACGTAGAGAACGGTCAACAGGGAGACTAAGGAAGAGACATGGCGACAGTAATTCGATTGCAGCGCGGCGGGCGCACGCACGCGCCGTACTACCGGGTGGTAGTGATGGACTCGCGGGATCGGACCCGTGGGCGGGTCATTGACCAGATCGGCGTATACCAGCCGTGCGCAAAGCCCGAGCCGCAGGCGGAAATCGACGAGGCAAAAGCGCTTGCGTGGCTGACGAAGGGCGCGAAGCCTTCGGAAACCGTTCGCGCGATGCTGACGAAGAAGGGTGTCATGGCCGCGCATGCATCTGGCGCAAAGTCTGAAGGCGAGGCGTCCGCGTAGCGCGGATGAGGCATGACGAACATGGCACAACTGAACGATTTGGTTGAGTTCGTTGCGAAGAAACTCGTAACGCACCCCGAAGACGTGAATGTGCGGACTATCGAGAGCGAAGAGGGCCAGATTGTGGAGTTGCGCGTGAACCCCGAGGACATGGGAAAAGTCATCGGGAAGAACGGCAAAACCGCAAAGGCGATGCGCTCGCTCTTGGCGTCAGCTACGACGAAGTCCGACACGCGCGCCGTTCTGCAGATTGTGGAGTAGCGGCGCAGCCGCGCCATGACCGGCTCGTGGGTCGAGATTGGCGTGGTGCGGTCGGTGAATCCGGCCCGGCGTGAGTTGCGTGTGCAGCCGCGCAGGTCTGGGAGAAGCCGAATCGAGGGCGCGGATTGGGTCTACGTGGGCCGTTCTGCGAACACCCCCGTTCGGTGCAAAGTGGCGAACGTGACAGCGGGTAACGAGTGGATTGTGATCGCGTTGGCCGCGGGAGTGCCTAGAGACGCGGTGGCGGGCATGCGAAATGCCGTCGTGTACGTCGAGCCGGAGACATCTTCGGCGCGGCAAGCGGGCGAGTACGAAGTTTCGGAATTGATTGGACTTGAGGTCGTGTCGAACCGGGGCGAGCGGATTGGAACGATTCGCGACGCGATGGAAACCGGTGCGAACGACGTCATTGAGATAGAGACCGCGACAGGCAAGCGTTTCTTGCTTCCGGTCATTGAGTCAATAGTTGAATCGATACATTGGAACGAAGGCCAAGTCGTTGTAGGCGAATACGGGCCGTATGCGGTCGACGATGAGGATTGACGTTCTTACGATATTTCCCGAGTTCTTCGAGGCTCCCTTGAAGGTGAGCCTCCTCGGAAAGGCCATCGAGCGAGACGCGCTCACGGTAGAGGTGACGGACATTCGCTCGTTTGCGACGGACCGGCACCGCACGGTGGACGATGCGCCGTTTGGCGGCGGCCCGGGAATGGTGATGAAGTGTGAACCGCTGTTCGCGGCGGTGGAAAGCTTGCGCGGGCGAAACTCGCTCGAACGGGTGATCCTGATGTCGCCGCGAGGGCGGCCATTGACGCAAGGGTTGGTGCGCGAATTGGCGCAACACCCGGACTTGGTGCTGGTCTGCGCCCGATACGAGGGCGTGGACGAGCGCGTGAGCCAAGCGTTGTGCACGGACGAGATCTCCATTGGAGACTACGTGCTCAGCGGTGGCGAGTTGCCTGCGCTGGTGGTCATCGAGGCGTTGAGCCGGATGATTCCCGGTGTGGTCGGCGATTGGGAGTCCGTTGCGACGGACTCGTTTTATGATGGGATTTTGGGCTCGCCGCAGTACACGCGGCCGCCGGTCTTCCGCGGGATGGAAGTGCCGGCGGTGTTGCGGGAAGGTAATCATGCGGCCATTCGCCGGTGGCGGCGGAAAGAAGCCCTGCGGATAACGAAACACCGGCGTCCGGATTTGCTCGAGGCCTGTGACAACGAGGATCGTGCGCTCCTGAAGGAAATCGAGCGGGAAGACGTGGAGTCGGAAAGGGAGGTCGAGTCGTGAATATCTTGGAAGAATTGAAGCAGGCCCAGAAGAAGCCGGCAAGCAAAGTGCCGAAGTTCAGCATCGGCGACACGGTCCGCGTGCATTTCCGCATCATCGAAGGCGAGAAGGAACGCGTGCAGGTCTACGAAGGCGTGGTCATCGGGCGAAAAGGCGGAGACAGTCCTGAAGGCCGGTTCACGGTGCGCCGTGTGGCATTCGGCGAGGGTGTCGAGCGCGTGTTCCCCATCCATTCGCCGCGCATCGAAAAAGTGGAAGTGGTCCGCGAAGGCCGCGTGCGCCGCGCCAAGCTCTACTACCTGCGCGAACGTTCGGGTAAAGCGGCCCGTGTGCGCGGACGCGAGCGTTCTGCCGTTAAGAAGTCGGCAAGCACGGAGACCTCGGGAGCAGCCGAGTAAGAAAGAATTCGCGACATTTGTCGTGGTATGCTTGGGGCGGAAGATTTCCGCCCCGTTTCTTTTTGGAGCACTGCAAGTGAGAGAGAGCCTTACGGCACTTCGAATGCGCGTCGAAGCCGGCCCTCCGTACTCGGGGGCCTTTTTGCGCGATCTGGAGACCGACGAGCGTAGCGGCGCGCGCGCTTTGCTCGCCATTTGCCATCGGATGGAACTTCGGGCGAAGGCCTCGAAGGACCGCATGGAGGCTATGTTCCGATACGAACACGAGGCAAAGGCCACGGGATTTCGGCGTGTGGGTGGCGTTGACGAGGCCGGGCGCGGCCCGCTTGCAGGGCCCATCGTAGCGGGGGCGGTCGTATTGAACGAACCCATCGCGGGCCTGAACGATTCGAAGCTGCTGAAGGAATCAGAGCGGGAATCGTTGTACGAGCGAATTATGAACGACGGCCACGCGGTGGGAGTGGCAGTAATTGAACCCGAAGACATCGACCGGCTCGGTATTCAGACGGCAAATTACCGCGCGATGACCTTGGCGGCAACCTCGCTGGAGCCACTGCCCGACTTTCTGTTGATTGACGGCTTTGCAGTACCCGGTTGCCCCATACCGCATCGCCGGATTGTGAAAGGCGACCGTCTCTCGCAGTCCATTGCCGCAGCCAGCATCATTGCGAAGGTCACGCGCGATCGCATCATGCTGCAAGTTGACACGGAGTTTCCGGAGTACGGGTTCGCGCGCCACAAAGGATATGCTACGGAAGAACATCTGGCGGCCATCGAACGTCACGGACCTTGCCCGGTCCATCGTAAGAGCTTTGCGCCGTTTACCTCCGCCGCCCAAACAGGCAGCCTGTTCGAAGAATCTAACATGGCTTCATGACACACCAGGGATTTTCTGCATGCACCCCAAAAGTCGAATGCGTATGACAATTGCCATCCTGCTTGTATTGTGGTCCGCCTGCGCGACGGTTCCCGATGCCCAATTGGCAGCGGCGGAACAGAGCGGCAATCAGGCAGACGCCTACACGCACTACCTCATGGGCGTCATCCACCAGCGAGCGGGACAGTATGAGGATGCGCTGAAGGAGTTTCGCAAGGCATCGGATTTGGCTCCCGGCTCGCTCTCGCTGGATATCCGGCTGATTCAGTACTACGTCGATCTTCAGGATTATCCAAACGCGGAACAGATGTGCAAACGCGTGTTGGAGCAGCGCAAAGACGACGCGAGTCTGTGGATTATCTTGGGCCGAATCTACCAGGAGCAGGACAAGTACGAGGACGCCGCGCAGGCGTTTCAAAAGGCCGTGGAGCTCAAGCCTTCGGACCCAGACGATTACCAACGCCTCATCCTTGCGGGCGAGCAGGCGAACGATCAGATCACGACTATTGACGTTTTAGAGAAGTTCATTGAAATCAATCCAAAGTCCGAGCAATTGCACTTGCAGCTTGGATTGACGTATTTGCGCATCAACAACGTGGAATCGGCCAAGACCGCGTTCGAAAAAGCGCTGGGCCTGAACGCGGGATTGTCACAAGCGCAATTGCTGCTTGGCGTGTGCCTTCTCGAATTAGGCAATCCTTCCGCGGCGGCGGAACATTTTCGCACGTTTCTGCAGCAGTCTCCCGATGACGACGAGGGACACGTGTACCTGGCGGGCGCGTTGGGGCAGCAACAACAGTATCAGGCCGCGGCTGACGAACTGAAGATCGTGATTGCACGAGGCCAGGCCAAACCGCAGCACACCCTCGACCTGATGTATCTCCTCATCCGGGCAGGGCGCTACGATGAGGCTTCGGAGATCATTCCGCCCAACGATGCCCCCATTCTGGGCACGCTGTTTCGCGCGTGGGCACGCAAGTTCGCTTCGCAACCCTATCGCCCGTTGCTGGATTCGCTCGACAGTGTTGAAGGCGAAATTGACGCGGAATGCACCGATTTTCTGAACAGCCTGCTATTCCGGTATGGGAAACAAGACGCCGGCGAGTTTGCCATTTCGAGTCTGAAGGCGTTGCGGGATGAGGGTGTGAAATCCAAATACGTGGACATCGTCCTTGCGCGGACGTACATCAGCCTGGAGAAAAATGCGGAAGCGGGCGAATTGTTGGAGGCGGCTCTTGCTCAGTACGGACCCGACAAGTGGATTCACTACTACCTTGGAACGGTATACGAAGCGCTTGACAAGGTGAAGGATGCAGAAAAGCACCTGAAGGCGACACTCGCGCTGGATCCGGAAGACGCGGAAGTGATGAACTTCCTGGGGTACTTGTACGCGGAGAAGAACATCAGCCTGGACGAAGCCGAGAAGCTCCTCAACCAGGCGTTGGCCATTGAACCCAATAACGCGTTTTATCTCGACAGTCTAGGTTGGATCTACTACCGTCAGGGAAAAGCAGACCTCGCTATCGAGTCGATTCGGAAAGCAATCGTCCTGATGACCAGTGACGACGCGGTGCTGCGCGACCATCTGGGTGATGTGTACCTTCTAAAGGGGGACAAAGTGCGTGCTGTTGGCGAATGGGAGCGCGCGCATCGTTTGGATCCCAAGCTTGAAGGCGTGCAAGAGAAGATCGATAAGTACAAGAAGAAGCTGAAAAAGGGACCATCAAAGTGATGGCGGTCTGAGCGGATACGGCTCGGGGCGCTGTCGCAGAATGAGGATGGTGTCATCCTTCTTCAACGTCACGGTCTGCTCGGCAGGATTGAATTCGCTCACCGTCCAACCGTCGTGCACTTCATCGCCCACATTGAACGTGCGTTGCTGGGATCGGCCATCGGGCAGGATCACCTGAATAGAGAAACTCGCGTCTCGACCGGCCTGAGCAATGATACCGCGAAGCTGTACCTGCGCGGTCAACAAATCCGCCAATACGCTGGGGACTTTCTGGGGTTCTGAATCCGGAGACGGGGCTTCAGCAGAGTCAGGTGTTGGCGCCTGGGGCGCGGGCGCAACCGCGGGTGCCGCGGATTGCGCGGTTCCATCGCCCGGCGGGATCAGCGAGAAGGTTTCGGCAGTGCGCCAACCCGTGATTTTGGAGCCTAGCTGCACGCGGTATTCACCGGGAGGTAGCATATAGGTGAACGTGGCGCTTTCAGTGGGCTGCAACGGGATGCCTCCCAAGACGCCGGAGCGCGGCATTGGCCTGGGCGAATCGCCGGTACGGAACGCCACGGGCGGACCGGCATCTTCCCAGGAGTCACTCCCGATCTTCCGCTCCAGCAGGAGATCGTACGCGTTGCGCAGCGTCGATTGACTCGACAGCAACATGAATCTCCGTCCTTCGTTCGTAATGCGGACCGGAGTCTCGAATGACGGAGGGACGTTGTCCCTGACAAATGTTGGCTGGCCGGTGGTGACGGCTGGGCGAGGTGTGCGCAGACCGCCTATCTCGGTGACAATGATCGCTATGGCGGCTACTGTCAGCACTACAGCGAGCGGTAGCATGGCGCGGACTTCGCGCAGAGGAGCCAAAGAAAGTACGCTCGACAGGCCAATACCCGCCAATCCCGCGATATAAAGAAGCATTCCCGGCTGGAGCAACAAGTTTCCGCCCTCGCGCAGGCGCTCACCAGTCGCGCTGTCGAGATATGCGGATTCATGCACGTACGCAGCCGAGGCCACACAACCAATAATCCACACACCACAGATGACGAGACCCCGTGCCGATTGCTGCGGCACAAACGCGAGAAATGTGATCAGGAGCGCTATTGTCGCCGGAAACGACACCAGCCAGTGGGCATCTACGTCGCGCGCGGTCATGGTCCGGAAGATCTCAAACGCGGAGGCATTGCCCGCCAGCGGAAGGAACAGCGATACGACCAGCACTACGGCACTTGCCCACGCAAGCCATGCATCGAATGGAACGCGCATCGAATTGCTCGACTGCGCAAGCCGCTCCAGGAATGTGCCCCGTGGATGCGGCACTTCGTCAGGCGAATTGGCCCCCAATGCGCGCGCCACGAGACGCCGCGCTTTGGCGTGATCGGTCTTGGCGCGGATAAGGTCGCTCTCAATGGAGGCAAATTGGGCCGAGTTAATGGTTCCGACCTTTAAGCGGTTGCGCGCGTGATCGAGTTGCGCGTCGACTGCTTGCACATCGCCCGCGTAATCGCGCGCCAATTGATCGAGCCGCTCGCGGTAGTACTGCACTTCTGACAGAGCCCGATCCTTCGCGGCGCGAAGTTCGTCGCGGCGGCTCCCGCCGTTCTTACTGCCCCGGTTCGATGTGTATTCCTGAAATTCCCGCTCGGTTTCGCGGCGCTGCGCCAACGCCTTCCTTAACCCTTCAATGTGCCAGTCGAGGAGCAAAGCGCTGTCATCGAGTTCACGGATAAAACCCACTCGAATAGCGCCCGAAGGAATCTGATCGAACCCAGCCTCAACATAACCACCCGCGGCCGCGGCCGTTCGCGCCGCTAGCCATCCGCGCAGATTCACCTGCCGCAGTTCCATGATGTCGCGGCGGCGGCGAAGCCGGTCAACTTGTGCGGCGTACTCGGAGAAGGTCATCTCCCCCACGCGCACGGCGAGGTGCAATTCTCCGATAGTGTCGTTCGCGGTGGCAAGCTCTATGGCGGATTCCATCAGGCGTTGCCGCAATTCCTCTTCAAGATCGGCAAGAGCATCCCCGATACGCACGCGATACTGCTTAAGATCCGATTCACTGGGCGCGTTTTCGCCCGCCGAACCACCGTCCAGCAGTCTCTTGGCTTTCTCATCAAGGCTCATAAGAAGCCGCTGGGATTCGAGAATTTCTATCGGAACCGATCCCAATGACGATTCAGGAACCTCCCCCTCCAGATTCATCTCGCGTTCTTCGAGTGGAGGCGGCGGTTCGCTGTCAACGGGGCGCTTTTTAACCTTGCGCAGAAACTGCGGGTGGTCTTTGAGATGGAGTTCGGTCGTGTTGGGAGGCATTTCATCAAGGCGGGGGATTCGGATTTTCTGCCGGCACGCCACACATTTACCCGGCCGTCCGAACATATCCTCGGAGACTCTCATCTTCTGCCCACAGACACAGTAGATGCGCAGTTCCGTGGTATCGCTTCCTGGCATTATGCTGCTCTCCCGACGCCTAACCCCGCAATTTGCATCGGCGCGATTGAGCGCCGGCGCAAATTGCTCACGTGCAATACTTTGAGGTTATGCCATGAGGATTTCTCACGAATACACTCTGTCAACGAGGGACCATCGCATTTTCCAGTGCAAGTCTCGCGAACGCGCGAGTCACGAGATAGGCTCGCGTGTGTTCGTAAGAAATCCGGGCTACCAAAGCAAGAGTGCCTCAGAATCCATCAAAAATGCAAGTGCCTGAACGACTTAGCGATTTCACCCCGACAAGGACTGGCGATTTTTCGACAATTTGTCAAAGTGTTGACGGTGATAATCTGTCAGTCAATTATCCCGCCTTTGACCCGATCCTTGCACACGAACGACTTACAAACGGACCATCGTTCAAAAACCCTTGGCACGCCTATTGCTTTCCTATACTCGTCTCGCTTAGAAGACGGAAAGCACAGTCCCAGCAAAGCCCTCGGTGCTACCCCCACCGAGGGCTCTTGCTATTTAGCGATATTGAACAAGTACAACTGTTCATCGGTCAAGTTCCAAGGCATTCTGCAGTGCCGCTTTGAGTAAGTCTAATTTCTGCGGTTTCAGAGTGCCAACAAAGTTCGTCAATACACTCTTTGGAATACTGACCAACTCATCACAGTGCACACAGCTGTGATGCTTGAGTCCTTCCTCAACCCCAATTGGGACTTGAGTAGACAGTCCGTCGCAGCTCGAATATACAGGCGCACAGATTACTGTCGAATGCCGCGAGTCGATCAGAACTTGTCGACTCACAACTACAAATACCCTTTGTTTGCGCGGGTCGTGAGCCGACGGATTGGTGACGAGATACAGATCTCCGCGCTTCACGGGATTAGCTGATAGCCCAACACGTCTTCTGCTTCTTGGTTGAGCCGCTCCGCATGCTTGTTGAGTATGGCCAAGTCTTTAGCGTCCACCTCTTGCTTGTGTATCTGAGCAAGGAACGACCTAACCGCTTCCTCGATGAAACCAGAGCGATTCTTGAACTGCTGGGACCTTTCATCGATTGCAGTCAGTAAGTCTTCCGAAAGTGTGATAGATGTCTTTATTTTCATACCCTAAAATATACCACGAAGTTATTCTGCCGTCAATTCCAGCCATGGCAGGGCCTTCATTTCAGTCGAGTCTTGAGGGGACGACGCGATACGCTTCAAGTCGTGGTCTTCATAGCGAAGGAGAATCCGCACCTGAATTCGGTAAGCTACTTCTTCTTTCCCTTCATCGCTGTAACTTGCCTCACCCCATTCCTCAAGCACCCCCAATTCTTACGCAACGGATCTGTCTTTGGATTCGCCAAAAGTGTCAGACGACCCGGCAACAATCGCCAGCGTAAAAGCAAGGATGAAGTGCTTCACGGTCATCTTCTCCCAATTAGACCATTATCAATCGAATCCCCCCGCGATCTTCTCAGTTCCGCCTCCTGCAGAACTCAGCGAAAATACAGTTAGATGCCATGACTCCGAGAACTTGCCTTCTCAATACAGCCACCCCAGCACGCCCATGCACACGACATTCAGGCCGATTGCCAATGAGTACAGAAACACGTTGGTGGCGATTTTGGCTTTCATGGTTTTGCGGCTGAGCACGAAGATCATGGCCACATAAAAGTGGAAATAGCCGAACAGGAAAATGAGCCAGACGCCTTTGAAGGAACGGTTCCAGAATTCGTACTCCCACACAAGGTGTCCGCCTTTGTTGAGGAACCATTCGACAAGCACGCAGAAGGCCGCGTAGGTGATGCCCCAGAACCACCAGTTGGGAATGCCGAGAATACGGACACGGTAGTCGGGGTTGATGGTGTAGTAATAGATGATGCCGGATATCGCGAACATGAACATGATCTCGATGTTCCAGCCCATCATCGTGCGGAAGGCGGTTGGGCCGGGCGCGGTCCATAGCGCGGACCGTTGCGTGAAGTGGAAGATGAGACCGTTGATCGTCTCGTTGACGAAGTCCATGCCAAACAAGGTCAGCCCCGCGAACACGGCGTCCCAATTGCCCGTTTCGCGCGCCTTGTGCATTTCCTTGGTGTAGATATAGAAGACAATCGCCATCAGCGGGATCACGTACCACTGTAACGTCGTCCAGTCCCGCATTCCGATAAGCGCTTGCTGCGATGCCTCGGTCATGTCTGCACTCTCCCCCGCCGGTTCTTGCTCCGGCTATGCCCCTGTCTCTCGCCGATGACAATAGGGCGCACAGTTGGACAGAAGCAAGCGCGGCGAGGCGAGCTAGTGTAGTTAATCGTAGTTGAGGCAACATATTGATAGACCC
>JAIBAQ010000053.1 GCA_019695095.1 Candidatus Hydrogenedentota bacterium | reverse complement strand
TTGTGCAGGGGTTGAAATCAGGAGCGGACGACTACCTGTCAAAGCCTTACGATCCGGACGAACTCTTGGCGCGGATCAACGTTGGGCGCCGGATTCTGGATCTACAGACGCGCCTCACGCAGCGCTTGACAGAGTTGCGGAAGGCGCTAGAAGACGTGCGCACGTTGCGGGGGATCATTCCCATTTGTTCCAGCTGCAAGAACGTGCGCAACGATGAGGGGTATTGGAAACAGGTCGAGGCGTATGTGCGCGACCATACGGAGGCGGAATTCAGTCACGTCATTTGCCCGACGTGCATGAAGGCGCTATATCCCAATTACGTCGACGATTAGCTTGACGCGGAACCCAAGACGATTCGAGATCGGGGAGGACTGAATCGATGCCGGACGCAGCGCTCATGGTCGCATTGCTGGCTGTGACCGTCGTTGGAGGTTCCGGGATACTGTCCGCATTGTTACTGCAGAGACGAAAAAGAGCGCGACGATCCCTCCCGGAGTCTCTTAGTCAGAATTCGAGTAGAGGGATGCGGTCGTCCGAGAGCGAGTTAGGGGGGGAATCGGGGAGCTACATGGAGAAGTTACAAACTGAGAAGGAACTGCAAGCGCTTTCACAGAAGCTGGAAACGGCGGTCAGCGCGGGACGCGTTGGCCTCTGGGAATGGGACATTGCTTCGAATAAGGTCTACTATTCGCCGGAGTGGAAGAAACAGCTGGGGTATCAGGACCACGAGATTCCGAACGAATTTGAGGAGTGGCAGAACCGGCTGCACCCCGACGACGTTGAACCCACCTTGCGCGCCATTCAGAAAGCGCATGCAGAGCACTGTTCGTTCTATCAGGTCGAGTTCCGGATGCGACACAAGGACGGTTCGTATCGCTGGATTCTGGCTCAGTCGACCATTACTCGCGATGATGCAGGGCATCCAATTCGATCATGCGGCGCTCACGTGGACATTACCGACCGCAAGCGCACGGAACTGGCGCTTCTTGAAAGCGAAGCGAACTTCCGCGCGTTCTTTGAGAGCATAACCGACTTTATTGTTGTGGCAACCGTGGAGGGCCGCATCCTCTTCGGCAACAGAAGCCTTTGTCGTGCGCTCGGCTACTCCGAGGCGGAACTGGCGACAATGCATCTGCTCGACCTGCATCCCCGTGAGATGCGGGACCAAGCTGAGGGTGTATTGGCGGCTATGATTCCGAAGAGAAGCGGCATTTGTACCCTGCCCTTGCAAGCGAAGGATGGTACGCGGATTGCCGTGGAGACGCGGGCGTGGCCCGGCACGTGGAACGGTCAGGACTGCTTCTTTGGTCTGAGCAAGGACCTGACACCGGAAATCGAGGCGCAGGAGCGATTTGAGCGGTTGTTTCGCAGCAATCCAGCCCTGCTGGCCCTGTCTTCGCTGCCGGACCGGAGGTTCTTTGACGTCAATGACACCTTTCTGCAAGTCCTGGGGTACACGCGGGATGAAGTGATTGGTAAGAGTGTCGAGGAACTCTGCCTGTTCGAGCTAGAGGAGCTGCAAAAGGCTGCGGGCGACACGCTGCTCGCGCGCGGGCGGATTGATGACGTGGAGCTTCGAGTGCGATGCAAAGACGGTCGCATGCTAGACGGGCTCTTTTCGGGCGACATTGTCTCTATTCACGGACAGCAGTACTTCCTGACCCTCATGGTGGATATCACGGAGCGCAAGCAGTCCGAAGAATTGCGGCGTCAGAGTGAAGAGCGTTTCCGGGCCATCGCGAACCACACGGTTAATCTGGAAACGTGGTTTGGTCCGGACGGCAGCCTTATTTGGATTAATCCGGCGGCGGAACGTATCACGGGGTATTCGGTTGATGAGATCAAGGCGATGCCGGACATGGTGTCGGTTTTGATAGCCGAAGAAGAACGCGAGAAGTTCAGACATTACTTCGCAAAGGCCATCAGCGGTGAGTCAGGCAGTGACTTTGAGTTTCGCTGTATTCACAAGAATGGCACGCCTTACTGGATGTCAGCATCGTGGCGGTCCATCTTTGATGAGACCGGAAAGCCCCTTGGCCTTCGGGTCAGTTGTCACGACATAACGGATCGAAAACGCGCGGTAGAGTCTCTGCGCGCCAGCGAAGAAGTGCATCTGGCACTGATTGAGACCCTGCCTGACGTCGTGGTTCGATTCGATCACGACGGGCGTCACCTCTTTGCCTCGCACAAGGTTCGGGAACTATACGGAATCGAGGCTACCCACTTGCTCGGCAAGTCATTCCGGGAGTTGGGATGTGACGCAGACCTGTGCGAGCAATTTGAAGACGCGATCCACCATGTCTTTCAAAGTGTGACCACATTGGAGACCGAGTATCTGAAGAAAGGTCCGAATGGACTGTCCACATACAACCTGCGTGTCATTCCGGAGCGGGACTCACGCGGGGAAGTGCAGTCGGTTCTGTGTCTGATGCGGGACATCACGGCACACCGCAAGGCGGAACGTGACTACCGGGTGCTTTTCAGCGAAATGCTAAATGGGTTTGCGCTGCATGAGATCATCTGTGGCGAAGACGGAGAGCCGGTGGATTACCGGTACCTTGCCGTCAATCCAGCGTTCGAGCGGATGACCGGGTTGAAAGCGGAAGATCTTGTGGGGCGGACGGTGCTGGAGATCATGCCGGGCACGGAGCGGTACTGGATTGAGACGTACGGCAGGGTCGCGATCACGGGGGAACCGGTCCATTTCGAGCACTATTCCAGCCAGCTGAACAAGCATTTTGAGGTTACCGCATTTCGTCCCGCGCTGTATCAGTTTGCGTGTATATTCGCCGATGTTACGGAGCGAAAGATGGCGGCGATTGCGCTCGAGAAAAGCGAGTCCGAACTGCGCGCTATCTATGAGAACGCGCCAACGATGATGTGCATGCTGGACGCTTCCCGCCAAGTTATTTTCGCCAATCGCGCGTTTGTGGAATTTGTTGGGTCTCCCGAGGAGGCTATCCGTAACGAGCGTGCGTGTGGTGTCATAGGGTGTGTCAGGGCGCTGGACAGTCCGAAGGGTTGCGGGCACGGTCCACGATGTCTCAACTGCCCGATTCGAATTGCCGTTGAAGAGGCCAGAGATACAGGGAAGTGCAGCCGCGGTATCGAATATCGCACCGAGATCGTGCGTAACGGTTCCGCGCGCGAATTCGTCTTTCTAGCGTCGGTCGCTCCCATTCCTGTGTCGACGGGAAGTAACGTTCTGCTGTGCCTGGAGGACATTACGGCGCGGCAACAAGCCCTAAGTGCGCTTCGCGACAGTGCGGCCCGGTTCCGGGGGGTGGTCGACAACACGCAAGCCGGATATTTCTTTGTCGATAGCGACGGGTGTTTCAGGCATGTCAACAAGGCTTGGCTCACGATGCATGGCTACGAAGTGCCCGAGGACATAATCGGCAAGCATTACAGCATTACACAGGTTCCTGCGGAATTGCCTGCCGCACAGCGCGTGGTAGAGCAACTGCTCACAGGGAATGCAGTGCCTGACGGCGAATACTCAAGGCTCTGCCGCGATGGCTCGGTTGGATATCACACGTACACCGCACGTCCGGTGGTGCAAGGAGGCAAAGTCATCGGTCTTGAGGGGTTCATTATCGACACGACGGACCGGAGGAAGGCTGATGAACATCGCGCAAAACTGGAAATGCAGTTGAGACAATCCCAGAAGATGGAGGCGATCGGACAGCTCGCGGGAGGAGTCGCCCATGACTTCAATAATCTGCTTCAAGTCATTCTTGGCAATGTCGATTTGATGCAGAGCAAGACCGAGAAAGGAAAGTACGAGGTAGCCCACCTGGTTGAAGTGCGCAAGGCTGCACAACGCGCAGCGGACCTGACCCGACAATTGCTTGCGTTCAGCAGACGCCAGGTCATCCAACCCGTGTCGTTCGACTTGAACGATTTGGTTGAGGGCGTTCTGAAGATGATTCGACGCATCATTGGCGAGCACATCGAGCTGGTATTCCAGCCCGCCAACACAATCCAATCGGTGTTCGCGGACAAGGGACAGATCGAACAGGTATTGATGAATCTCTGCGTGAACGCCCGCGATGCCATGCCCGGCGGAGGCAGGCTTTTGATAGAAACGGAGCATGTCGAAGTCGACAAGCTTCCTATGAACGACGACGTAGAGCCTGCCCGGGGTTCGTATGACGTCCTGATTGTGTCCGACACAGGGTGCGGCATGGATGAGAGCACGCGGGCGCAAATCTTCGAGCCGTTCTTCACCACGAAAGGCATCGGACACGGAACGGGGCTTGGCCTGGCCACCGTGTACGGAATCGTAAGGCAGCACAACGGGTATATCCTGGTCAACAGCGAACCCGGCTCCGGGTCCACATTCAGAATTTACCTGCCTTCCGTTCCCGTAGAATCGACCGAAACGTTGTTCGAATTTGACGTCGAGGCGCCCGGCGGCACGGAGACCATTCTCCTCGCTGAGGACGAAGAGGATGTGCGAAAGCTGGTGCGCCGGATACTGTGCGGTGCTGGATACAACGTATTGCTGGCGCGAGACGGAGAGGAAGCCCTGCAAGTCTACCAGAAGCATGGAGCCGCCATTGATCTTGTCATGCTCGATGTAATCATGCCGCGGCTGGGCGGCCAGCAAACCATGCAAAGCATACGGGAGCGCAACCCGAAGGGACGGTTCCTGTTCAGCAGCGGTTACAGCGCGGATTCGCTTCACAAGAACTTTCGACTTGACCCGGGTACGCGTCTAGTGACAAAGCCCTACTCACGCGGGGCGCTTCTTCGCGCAGTACGCGATGCGCTGGATGCACCGGAAGAGAACGGGAATTGAGGTAACAGCGATGCGACGAGTTGATCGAATTGACTTGCGCCGTGTTGTGCCCGAATACTGGCGCCAGGGAAGCAATGAGAATTCCAGGGGGAGTCGCCAGAACATGAAACCAACGATCACGAACAGTGGCCGCATTCCGACACTGCATATTGAAGCGGAGACAATTCCACAGGCACATTTCCGCGCGATGAAAGCGGTCTGGGAACAGGGACTCGCGATACGAACCGAGTACGACCGTAAGAATACGGCGGGCGAATACATCGATCCGCCCAGCCGCGACGCGCGCGTGTTGATCGAAGTGAAAGACCCCTTCGCGGAGCCACGTTATCCTCCGCTTTCGTTTTGTGAAATCGGCGTGTACATCGCGGAGATCATGGGCGTCAAAGACCACTACGTCGTGCCCATTGACAAACTCCGGAAAGCGGTCACGGGCGATTTCGACGCGCTGGAGTGGCCGTATACGTATCACCAGCGGATGTTCGCACACCCTGCGGCAGACGGATCGACGGTGGATCAGATGGCGATGGCCGTTGAGCGCGTGGCAAAGACACCGTATTCGCGGCGCGCGGTTGCAACGACCGCGATGCCCGACCTGGACGTGTTCTTGAAGGAAGACGTGCCGTGCCTGCGCGAAGTGCAGTTACGGTGCCCCGAAGATGCTGATGGCAACCTCGTGCTGAACATGAACACCATGTGGCGTTCGCGGGATTTGTACAAGGCGTGGCCGGATAATGTGGTCGCGTTGACATTCATGCAGCAGGTGCTCGCGAAGCAGATCGGCGACCGCACAGGCCGGACCGTGCGTGTGGGCAGTTACGCGGACTACAGCGGCGCGATGCACATCTATGGGCAAGACTTCGCGGCGGTGGGCGGCGACGCGGAACGGGGCCTGAGCAGTTTCTTCGAGACCTTCGACGAAGAAAGCTACATTGCGCGGTCGCTCACAAGCGAAATGGCGGCGGAAATGCTCGTGCTGCCGCAGATGCTAAACCTTATCTCGGACCGCAACGTCGAACAGTGGAAGTTCCCGCCAAAGGCCGTCGAAATGGTCAAGACGCTGGCGCGGGAAATCGAAGCGGGTATTTGGCGGGTGTAGGGATAACAGGGAAGCGGCCTGAAAGAAATGGCCGAACGTTACGGGGGCATCGTGATAGACCGATTGTCGCACGCCCAACGTCAACGGCCCGTTTGTCATCCTGAGCGAAGCGAAGGATCTGGCAACAAAGATCTCTTTCCAAGCCAGATTTTTCGTCCGCCTGACGCGGTCTCAGAATGACAGTCTGGTGAAGTCTACTGTATGGGACCGATGGGGCCGACGTTTCAAGCCGGGTAGTGGGAGGCATGTGTTCATGGCGCTGGTGAGTTGTCCCGAATGCAACGGTGAGGTGTCGGAGCTGGCGCAGTCGTGTCCACACTGCGGGCATCCGTTGCGACCGTCCGATTTTCAGGTGTGGCGCGTCAAGAGACTGGAGATTGGGAGCGCGGTGTGCGGGGTGGCGGCATGTCTATGTGCCGTTGGGCTCGTCTTCGCGCTCATCGATGGTTCAAGGCTAACCGGAGGGATCGTCCTCTATTTCGTGTTGTTCGCTGTCATCTTCTTGATTAGCCGAATCAGGCTGTTATCCTTGAAAGATAAAATCGACCAACGCGGGCGGTAGCGATAGGCCGGCCGGATACCGGAGTATGTCCCGACGATTCTTTCGTGGGCGAGATGGTGCGACGGACCGCCGGAGTAGATTGCGTACATGCAGGATGTTACGCGGGCCAGATTCACGTGTGGGCGTTCGGTAAAGGGGCGTCGATAGCGAAGCGTCTTGGGGACGCAAGAGGAGGACTCTGTTATGCCGAAGAAGGTCGTCGGGATAATCGTGGTGCTGGGATTGGTCATGGCGTGGTGTGCAGTGGCGCAGGTGGGCGCGAAGAGGAAAGCGAGCGACCCGCGTGTGGAGAAACTGCTCAAGGATATGGGGGCGACGTACCTGATCGACGATGATGGGGACTTCAAGATGACGAACGACGTGGGCGGAGGCCGCACGCAGAACGTGTATGCCCTATCGACAACGGTGAATCTGAGCGGGTTGGAGATTCGGGTTGTGGCATCGCCGTCGTTTACGTTCAAGCGGCCGATGAATGCGGAGCTTGCCAATCGGCTGCTGGAGCAAAACGCCACCGTGAAGCTGGGGGCGTGGCAGACTCAGAAGCTGGGTGATGAATACGTGGCCGTCTTTTCGGCCCAAATCGCCGCAGAGACCGATAGCGGGACGCTGCTTACGGCGATTAAGGCAGTCACCGAGACGGCAGACGAGCTCGAGAAGGAACTGACGTCGAAAGACGTGTTTTAGAGGTACTTCAGGAAGCCGCCCGGGGCGGAGAATCCACCGAAGACAGGGATTCACCCAAAGCGATCACACCCGCGCTTCGAGCCAATCCAATACGGTCTTGGCTGCGTGTTGGGGATGTTCGAGGGGGTAGTCGTGTTGGTAGGCGTTGTGGACGAGTTCGTAGTCTTTGAAGGTGCGGTCAATGAGACGAAGGGTCTCTTCCGTTAGACTCGCGCCGAAGAGTTGGTCTTTCTTGGAGAAGACGATTAGCGTGGGTTGCTTCACCTTGATGGCGGTGCCGTCGGAGTGGGCGTAGCGGTAACGGCAGATGTCGTTGAGGAGCAGCGGCACGGCGCGGACCCCCACGGCCAGGTTGGCGAAGTAGCCGGGGATCATCGTGGGGTGGAATCCGGTGCGTTTCTTGCCCATGGCATCGACGCCGACGCCCAGCCCGCGCCGGACGATTTCAATAGGGCCGTAAGTGACGGGCATGACGGGGTTGATAGCCACGACGGCTTTGACCTTGAGCATTTCCGCCATGGCAACCGCAATCGCGCCCCCAAGCGAGTGCCCCACCAAGTACTCGGGTTCGAACCCCTTGATCACTTCGTACCCTTTGCAGTCGGAGTAGTGCAGTTCTTCGAAGAAGTCGAGGCACATGTCGGTGTATTCGTCGATGGAAGTCGGCTGGGGAAAGTACCGGTTGATCCCCGGCACTTCGGGAGCGACCACAGTAAAAGATTTGGCCAGCCGCTGGAGAAAGGACTGGTAGTACGAAGGTGGCACGCTGAACCCGTGGATAAACCCGATGGTTCCTTTCGCTTCTTCGCAGGGGTGATACGAGAAGGGCACCCGGTGGTGAAACTGCTTGGCGAGGAATGTCAGTTTCTGCGTTGGCATGCGCTACCTGAAATCGCGAATACAACCATGCTGCCCCCTTTGGCCCGGCATACAAGGTCCCAGGATCGACCATGAGTTCATGGTAGCGCAGAGGTCTGGATTACAGCAATGACAAACAGGTGATGTTACGCGCGCCGAATGCGGACAGCGGCACAAAAAGAACCGGGACCCGCGCGGGAAGGGGTGGCTGCTATCACGCTACGGGCCCCGGGAATGATCGTCCAATTCTCGTTTACAGTTCGTCGCCGAACGCGCGTTTTGCTTGTTTGAGGTACGTGGACGGCAGGCTGGCACTCTCCGTCTGTACCCATCTGTCTCCACGTTCTTCATAAAAGTAGTCGATGACGGAGTAAATGTTACGCCCATCGAATTCGCGGTACTTGGTGTAGATACGAACCTTGCCCGTTCGGTCGCCAAACAGCAAGTACTCGTGAGCCGTGGTGATATCGGTGGCAATCGCGCTGCGCGGGTATTTCTTCACAAAATCGCGGCATTCCTGGATCCGGCTTTGGGCCACCTTTTCCAGCTCGCGATCTCCTACAAAAGCATCTGCGACAGCAAACGCCCAGACCGCACAGACTGCAGTCAGCAGTCCAATCAAAACGGCATATCGCGGGCGATTCGATAACATAATCATGGTGAGGAACCTCTTGGTCCCAATGGGACCCTTTGCAAACCGGCAGAGTACCTGTGGAAGATCCGCTCCACGGCCGATCGAACAGACTCCGCCTAGTCCGGATTTCTCACGAACACACTTGGACCCATCTCGTAACCAGTACGTTCGCACGACTTGCGGTCTAAGTTGAGGCGGTTCTCCGAGAACAGAGTGTGTTCGCGAGAAATCCTCATGGCATAGCCTCAAAGTCTTGTACGTGAGCAATTTGCGCCGGCGCTCAATCGCGCCGGTACAAATTGCGGACCAGACGGTTCCACGCGGGATAGTCTCTTGCCGATACCCCCAATTCGTATGGCTGTGAACCGAGCGCTCACGACCCCCGTGAGTGCGCACCATACCCCCAGCCCTTTCGGGGTGAGGATTTGGCTACAACAAACTTTCGTTTAGTATACCACAAGTATGCATATTTTTGGGAATTAATTTGCGGGATATTCGGAATTGACTCTTCGTCACGCAACTACTTGAGGCAATTAGGGATGACACATCGGACGAGGCGGCTATGCCAAGTAGCGAGACGATTCGGGCGTAAAATAGCCGCCCAATAGGATGGGGAAAGCTAGGTATTCTTGCGAATACACGCGAACGTGTCTCGTAACCAGTGCCAGTGCGAGACTTGCGGTGAAACGCGGAGCACAGCATCTTAATCCGGATGTGTTCGTGATTGATCCTCAAGTCGTAAACTCAAAGTCTTGCACGTGAGCAATTTGCGTATACGCGCTGTAACGCCGGTGCAAAGCGCAGGAGAGTGAAGTTTGACTTCATTTCGGGGCGGAGACTACAATAGCTTGGAGCGGGGCGGCATAGCCAAGTTGGTAAGGCAGAGGCCTGCAAAGCCTTCATCCCCCGGTTCGAGTCCGGGTGCCGCCTCCACTTTTCTTATTGAAGCAAAGCCGGGGCTGACGACGGACAACCCGAGGCCGCGATCCACGAGTCGAGTTCTCCAGTTGAGAGCGGGGAATAGCGGGGCGAGTGGTGGAATGGCATACACGGCGGACTTAAAATCCGCTGCCCAAAAGGCTTGAGGGTTCGAGTCCCTCCTCGCCCACCATAGCAGTCTGGACCGGAATTAATAGACGTGGCGAAGATAGTCATTGTAGACGACGATGAAGTAGATGCCCGGTATGTGCGCGACCAGTTCGCGCGCAGTGGTCATTCCTGTGCCGTGCTGACCTCGGGGAAAGAAGTGCTGGAGCTGTTGCGCTCCGAAAAGCACGATTTGCTCATCCTGGATGTCATGCTCCCCCATACGTCGGGGTTCGAGATATGCAGGCAAATCCGGCGCGATCCCGAGATTTACACCTTGCCGATCCTAATCCTGTCGGCAATGAACAGCGAAGAAGAAATCTACCACGGATTGGCCCAGGGCGCCGACGATTTCGTTTCAAAGCCATTCGATCCGATGAACCTGGTGCAACGAGCGGAAGCTTTGCTGCGTTCGGGTTCTGCCGGCGTTGCGTTGGACGATTTGACTTCGTTGCCCGGCGCCGAAGCGACCAAACGCGAGTTGCAGCGGCGCATCAGCCTGCGCATGAGTTTTGCTCTTGTGCACACGGAGTTGATGGGACTCCGGGAGTTCGGCCGGAAGTTTGGCCCTGAGCCCCGGAGCAAAGGTATACGTCACTTGGGACGCGCACTGGCGCAGTGTGCTCAGGAATTGGCGCCGGAAGACGCGTTCGTGGGCCACATGGGCGGGGGCCATTTCATGAGCATCCTGCCTCGCGAGAAAGTACAGACCTTCTGCAAGTGGGTGAACAAAGTCTGGGAAGGCCACGTCACCAAGTTTGTGGCGACAGTGGCATCGCCCACATCGGTGCGCCCCGGCGAACGGCTTCTGCCTGCCGTTTTCTGCGTTACCGTGCGCGAGAAGCGGGATTCCACGACGCCGCAGCAGATGTTTGAAGTGTTGTCTCAACTGCGCCATATGGCTCTGGAAGCCAATACTGGCGGGGTTTATCTTGATCGGAGAGCTCGCCTGGACAAGGCAGCGGAATCCGACGCCCGAAGCTAAACTTGACTTCGGGCTGCTTGTTTCGTAATCTACGCGAACGGATGCCGAGGTAGCTCAGTTGGTAGAGCAGCGGACTGAAAATCCGCGTGTCGCCAGTTCGATTCTGGCCCTTGGCACCATTTTTTAAGCTGGATTAGCTCAGTTGGTAGAGCGCATCACTCGTAATGATGAGGTCCGGGGTTCGATTCCCCGATCCAGCTCCATGTAACGCTTCGGTGCCCGATGGCGTGCCTTGCGGGGGAACTCGAGAAGGTGAGCGATGCGGGCCAGTAATACTCGTGGAGCCCTGGGAGGGGTTCTATAACTTTTCGGTAGCCGCGCGAAACAAAACGCGGTGGGTGGATACTCCTACGCATGGAAATCAAGCAGTCTTTCAGTACATCGGAAGTGGCGAAATATTGCCACGTTACGCCTGACACCATCCGCAAATGGGCGGAGGCGGGGCGTATCCACGTCTTTAAGACACCCGGAGGACATCGCCGTATCCGGCGCGAAGACCTGCTTCAGTTCTTGCGCGAAAACAGCATTCCTATTCACGGCGATTTGGACACGTCGGGTCTGCGCATTCTAATTGTCGACTGCGAACGGACCGTGGCGGCGGTTATCCGGCGCTTCCTGGAACGCACGCGCAATTCGTTTCAGATCGAAGTCGCGCACGACGGCTTCGAACTGGGCCAACTCGTCTCAACGTTCCGGCCCGATATCGTGTTCCTCGAAGCGCGGGTTCCCGGTCACGACGGCTACGAGCTGTGCCGCCGCATCAAAGGAATGCCCGATCTTCCGAACGTGCGCATCATTCTCATGGCGTCCATTGAAGAAGGCGATTCGATAAGCCGCGGCGCGGAACACGGCGCTTCGGTGAGCCTTGCAAAGCCGTTCACGCCGGACGACCTCAGGCGCGCGCTGGCGCGGGTTGGAATCGAAGTCAGTTAATTCCGTCTGGCCGCCTTCGCAGCGTCACTCTTGCCCACTAAACCCGTGGACTGTCGCCACCGTTAGCGTGTGACCGTGCCCACGTGTTATTGTCGCGGTATTCATGATTCCACTACTTCCAACGTGGCTCGTGCTGGGTTCGGCGTACATCGTCGGCACGTGGTTGCTGCGACCTGTACGCGTGCTGCGGCTGCGCGCCGATTTCGAGGGGCACGCCTATCGCGTGCTTGCAGGGTTGACCCTGGTCGCCCTGTTGATCCTGTGCGCGGGAAGCATTGCGATGCCGATTGCCTTATATGCCTTGTTGGCGATTTTCTTCAGCGGCACCTTCCTGTATTGGCCGGAGACACGCTCTGCGCGGCAACTGCCCGGATTCCGGCGTCATCGAGTGCACGAGCCCTTCGACCTGATTGAAATTATGAGCCTGGCGGTCGCCGGAACGGCGCTTCTACTCGTGTTCGTGGCCAGCCTCGCCCCGGTAACGGGATGGGACGCGTGCGTGGCGCACCTCGCGCTTCCGGCGGCCTATGTGCGCAACGGCCGAATCATGTTGGTGGAGGGGAACAACTACTCCGGCTACCCTCAATTGATGCACGTGCTGTTCGCGTTTGCGTTGGATCATGGCACCGAACGGGCGGCAGCGGCTCTGAATTGGACGTTCGCGGCGCTTGCATGCGCCATGGCGTACTTCATGGGTAAGCGGCTCGACAGCCGGCGTGCGGGCTGTGTGGCCGCCGCAGCCGTCGCCACGGCGCCGGTGCTGTTGGACCAGGGAAGCGCGCCCTCCGTGGACATGGCGTTTGTAACCCTGACGCTCGGCGCGCTCAATGCATTCGTTGCCTGGAAACAGGAACACCGAAGGGCGTGGATCATTCTGGCCGCCATGCTGGCGGGAGCCGCGTGCGGTGTCCGGCAGACCGCCTACCTGGTGGCTGTTTTGCTCGCGGTCATGGTGTTCGTATTCACTCCCGCCCATCGCCTTCGGCACACGTCGTTATTCGTATTTGTCTGTGGCGTCGCAGCGCTTCCCTGGTTGATGCGAAGCGCCATCGTGACGGGCAATCCATTCTTCCCGTTCTTCACCTCGTGGTTTCCGACACCCGATTTGCCCGACGTGGATGCGGCGCTTGTGGGAACGCACGAATCCGTGCGAGGCGTGTCCATCCTCGACCTGCTGTTGTTTCCATGGAATATCGTGTTTCATCCCGACCGGTACGGAGGTTGGGGCACATCGCCGGGAGGACTGGTTCTCATCCTGGGAATTCCAGGGCTGTTGGTGGGCGGCAAGCACGCGCGCCGTATCGGCGCGTTTTGTGGGGCCGGGGTCGTGTGCATGTACTTTTTTCGCCGGTTGACGCGCTACCTGTTTCCCTTTCTGGCCCCGATGCTGGTGCTGTCGGGAGTGGGCGCGTCGCGTCTGAAGTCGCTGCGCCCGCTCATCGTTGTGGTACTAATCATTTCCTACGCAATCGGGCTTGTACCCGCGGCCGGGGCCGTGGCCATCAAGGCCCCCGCAATCTTTGGCTTTGAATCGCGCGAGGACTACCTAACGCGGCGCGTCGAGCGGTATCCCGCATTCCGTTGGGTCAACGAGACACTTGAGTCCTCTTCCACAATCCTCACGCTCGACCCCCGCGGCTATTTCTTTCAAGTTCCGTGCTTCGAGAATTTCGAGGCACTGAAAGAACTTGTGGGAATGCCCGTCGAGTTTCAAATCGAGTGGCTGCGCGCTCACGATATAAAGTATGTCTTCTATCCGGAAGCATATGTGCTGGAGTCTCCGGGATTTCACGAAACCGGTGTGCTCGACGTGGTTCAAGGTTGGCGCGAGGACCCCGAACACTTCACACTGGTCAAGCGGCTGGAGCTTGACCGTCCGCGAATCGGGGGCAAGGAAATCGTTGAGGTGTATGAGGTCAACTTTGGCGCATGACGCAATAGCATAGTCCGCAATTTGCACCGGCGCGATTGAGCGCCGGCACAAATTGCTCACGTGCAAAACTTTGAGGATAGGACATCACACCGATGTCGGTCCGCAGGACACTCACGCGAAATACCCTGTTCAACATCGGGGGACGCATCTGCGAAGCGCTCGTTTCGCTGGTGCTCATGTATTACATCTACACGCGCGTGGGCCTTGCCTATTCGGGGCTGTGGGGCTTGGTGGGCGCGGCCATCGGTTATGTATCGCTGGTCGATTTGGGCTTGGGCAGCGCCTACGGAAAGTTCATCGCGGAACACAACGCGCGTGGCGACCGCGAGGGCATCTCTTCCGTCGTGAGCACCGGACTCGCCTTCTATGCCGCGTTGGGGGTCGTTGTCGTAACAGTAGGGTGGCCCTGTGTCGATAAACTCATGATGTGGATGGCTTCGCGCCGCGGGGCCGATGGAATGCCGCTGCACGATCCCGCGTTTGTCGCGGACATGCGCTTCTTGCTCTTTGGCGCGCTACTTGTCTTTGCCGCGTCCAACTGCGTGGCGCCGTTCAGCGCCGTGCAGACCGGCCTCCAACGGATGGGCGTCACGAACGCCATCAGTACAGTGCTGGCCTTCGGCAAAGCGGTCGTCACGGTGCTGTTCCTGGAATTCGGATACGGTGTGCGCGGCCTTCTTTACGCCAACGTGACCATCTTCATGGCCTTCGCCGCCGTCACCGTCCTCTCCGCCTTTCTGCTCGCGCCCGGACTCCGCATATCGCCAAGGTATTTGCGCGGCGCGACGTTTCGCATGCTGTTGGGGTTTGGGTGGCGCACGCAAGTGGGCCGCCTCGCGAATCTCGTGACGTTCGATACCGATATACTGGTCATCGGATTTGTCTTGCAGCAATTTGACCGGTTGGGCCTCTATAAGTTCGGCATCGAACTGGCCAACAAAATGCGTCAAATCCCAGTGATGCTCTTGGGCGCTATTCTTCCTGCTGCGGCAGACCTCGACGCGCGCGCGGAACTCGAACGATTGCAGCGGCTGTATGTTCTGTCGACAAAATACGTCTCCGTCGTACTCGTGCCTCTGGCGGCGTTCACGATCGGTACGGCGGGAATTCTCATGCGCACGTGGCTCGGCCACGGATTCGAAACGTCCGCGTGGGTGCTGCGCATCATTGCGGCGGGGTATATCGCCAACGTGTTTGCAGGCCCTGGAATCAGCGTGGCGCTGGGCATGGGCCGCGCCGATTTGCAGATGCGATCCGGCATACTTGCAATGATTGTGAATATCGCTTTGACGGTCGTCCTCTACGTGTCGATCGGATTCTACGGTATACCGATTGCAACTGCAGCTTCGCTGTTTCTAACGACGGCGTGGTTTATCGTAGTGATGAAGTCCGTCATCGGAGTCTCTGCGAAGACGCTGGTAAGCACGACCCTGCTCTGGCCGGCGATGGCGAGTGTGCCCGGGTTTCTGGCCTGCGTGTCCGCGGATATCTGGACGTCGAGTCTCGATGGCCGTCTGCCGAACGCGGCCGTGGCCGGAACTCTGGCGATGTTCTTGGGGATTAGCTATCTTATCTTAATCCGGTTGACGCCATTCCTGGATGCATTCGATGAGGATTTCCTCGGCAACTCGCTGTCGTTGCGGCGTGTGCCTGGATTTGCCCTATGGCTCCGGATAGGACGCCGTGTCTAGTGTAGTGAATCGTAATTGGGGCAACATTTTGGCAGAGCCAAGGAAGAGTCAAAAGTGGCGGCAAACAGGGACTGACACAAGCGCAGCGAAGCGGAGACGTGTCTGTCCCTGTTTTCCGTGCCCCGTCATTCTACGCTTCCCATAGTTCGGGGTATGCTATTGAAAACTGAGTCGAGTGGAGTAACAGCCATGGTCCCGCGTGTCTCCGTCATCGTTCCCACGTGGAATCACAAAGAGATGCTCGGCGATTGTCTGTACAGTCTCGAGACGCAGACGTACGACGCAATGGAGATTGTGGTCGTTGACGACGGGTCTACGGACGGGACGGCAGAATTCGTTCACCTCTATTTCCCCGGTGTGCGCGTAATACGTCAAGAGAAGAACCGTGGATTCTGCGCCGCCGTCAATGCCGGCATCCGCTCGGCCGCCACGGAATACATCATCCTTCTGAACAACGACATGACGGTACATTCGAAGTTTGTCGCATGGCTCGTCAGCGCGGCGGACTCGTCGAATGCGGCCCTCTTCGCGCCGCTCGTGTTGTTTCGGGATGACCTCACGTACATCTACTGCGCGGGAGACATGCAGTTGCGCAACGGACGCCCCGAGAGTATCGGATACCGCAGCTTCGAATCGGGCTTTCAAGAGCCCGACGAGATATTCGGCGTGTCCGCGGGAGCCGCCCTCTACCGGCGCGAAGTCTTTGAGCAAGTCGGCCTGTTCGACGAGCGCTTCCATGCCTATTTCGAAGACAGCGACTTCAATTTCCGTGCCCGGCTCGCCGGGTTCACCGCCAAATTCGTGCGCGCCGCGCTAGCCTATCACGTGGGTTCGGCGAGCTTGGAGGGCCGCACGTGGTGGCGCTCGCGCCAATGTTATCGCAACCATGCCTTGCTTGTGTTGAAGAACTTCCCCCTGCCTGTGTTGATACGGAATGCGCCCGGTATCCTCATGGAGCGGTTCAACCAGACAAGCCGTTTGCTGTCGTCGGCGCGCGCGGAATTTGGGTTGGCGCGCGCGTTGTGCATACTGATGAAGACGTGGCTGAGCATGATGACCGCGATTCCGCATTGTCTGGCGGAGCGACGCCGGATTCAGCGCTCGCGCAAGATCTCCATCCCGGAATTGAACCGCTTGCTCGACATGGCGGAGGAACCTTGATTCACGTGATGAATCTCCGAGAACGCTATGCACGACTTCGCTGATTTCGTGCTCAAACCGTGCATTCGCCAGTTCGGATATGTCCGGATTCTCGAAATTGGCGCCCAGTACGGCGAGAACACCGATGAATTGGCGGAGTTGCCTTCTGTGCACGTTACGGTCATCGATCCGTGTGTTGATGCGGATTTGTGCGCGCGGCACGCGGGAAACAACCGCATTGCGATACGCAAAGGATTGAGCCTGGATGTGCTGCCCGATTTGACGCAGCCGTTTGACTGCATTCTGATCGACGGCGATCACAATTGGTACACGGTCTACAACGAACTCCGAATCATCCGTGAACGGGAGTTGCTGCTGCGCGGAGGAGCGATTTTCCTTCACGATACGTGGTGGCCCTATGGCCGCCGCGACGGGTACTACGCGCCGGACCGCATTCCCGCGCAGTACCGTCAGCCGTTTGCATATCAAGGCATCGTGCGCGGACAGTCCGCACTGAGCGAATCCGAAGGCGTCAACGCGCAGATCGCCAACGCAACCCATGAAGGAGGACCTCGAAACGGCGTCCTCACGGCCGTGGAGGACTTTCTTCACGAGTACGACCATAAGTACCTATTCTTCAACTTGAGGCTTCAGTACGGCCTCGGCACGCTTTACCGGCGCAGGGACCGCGAATGCGATTCCGCGTTTTCCGAGTTCCATCGAGACATTCAATGGCGTCTGCGCGTGGGCAGGGTGAAGGACTTCGTTCGTGCGATGTCCCCGTCCATATACACGGCAGCGCGCCGCATCGCGAAGACCCTTCGGGGAGAGCGTCCCCGTGAGTGACAACACGGCACCAGACGTGTCCGTCACGCTGTTGACGCGCAACGCTGGGCCATTGCTTGAGCGTGTGCTTCGCGCAATTCGAGAGCAGAAGACCGATTTGCGTGTGGAGATCGTGGCTGTCGACTCGGGCTCGACGGACAAGACGCGCGAGATCCTTGCGCAATACGGCGCTCGAGTCAGCGTGATACCGCCGGAGTCCTTCAACTTTGGCCTCACGCGCGATCTTGTGTTCGAGCAGTCGTCCGCGCCGATCGTGATTTCGCTTTCGCAAGACGCCGTTCCCGCGCATGCGCAATGGCTGGAACACCTGGTTGCCCCCCTTGCGGAGAACAACGTGGCCGTATCGTGTGGGCGTTCCCTGCCGGACGAAGCGCGGCAAGAACCTCAGTTCATTTGGGAACGCAATGGCCGGTTCTACTTCACAAGAGAGATGCGCACCTTTTTTCAGCGGTATGGCCGCGGACTCTCCAATTCGAATGCGGCGTACATGCGCAGTGTGTGGAGCCGGTTGCGGTTTGGCGAACAGTCGATCGGCGAAGACTTCCGCATGCAGACCAAACTCCACGCGGAGAATCTTGCCATTGCGTTTCCCGACGACGCGCCCGTGCTGCATCATCACAACTACACCCTGAAGACCCTGTTCGCGCGATGCCGCAACGAAGGGCGCGGTTTGTGTCAGCTCGGTTGTCCCTATTCGGCCGCTGCCATGATGCTGGACATTGCCAACACGACGACGATGGCAACGTGGTGCCGAGAGTTGCTTCGGGGCAGACTGACGACGCCCGCGGCGCTCCTGTTTCCCCTCGTGAGGCCATTTGGTGTATATGTCGGAAGCAGACGTGCGAAGAGTGTCATGCCATGACTGACCGAATGCGCGAGTACTACGCTTCAAATCCGCTGATGGTGAGTTCACCGTTCGGCGGCGTGGACGGCATTAATATGGACCTGATTCGCGCGGTCTTTTCGGACCTCGGAATCGACCTTGCAGGCGCCTCCATTCTGGATGTCGGGTGCGGGCGCGGCTTTATGCGCGACTATGTAAATAAGCAAGGCGGACGGTACTTCGGCGTGGATCTGCTCGCGCACGGCGCGGGATTTCCGCTCAGTATTGGCGACGCCACACATCTCCCTTTTCCTGACGCGACATTCGATGGTGTATTCTGTGTGGACGCGTTTGAGCACATACCCGACGGCGTGGCCGCCGCGCGTGAATTCCGCCGTGTGTTGAAGCCGAACGGATGCATGTTTCTGTCGGCGCCAAACTACGGCAACGTGGCAGGCATCGTGAAGTGGGTGTGCGAACGCTGGGGCGGATATGAGCGAAACACGTGGGCGCCGTTTCGACGATGGCAAGCCCAGGAGTTAGAGCAACCGCTTACGGAGAGTGGCGTACGCCGGATTTTTCGCGAAGCGGGATTCACGCGGTTCACGCGGATCGGCCACGCGCCGGAAGTGGGTTTGGGGGTGTTTCCGTGGACTGACCATCCGCGCATGCCCGAGGCAATTCAGTTCCGATTGCAGCGGTTGTTCCGCCGCATAGGGACGCCGGTTGTGCGCGTGTGGCCGGGCGCAAGCCTGCACGGATTCTGGAAGATCGAGGTGTAGCATGCTGGGAAAAATCAAGCGGCTGGTTCAAAAACTGAAACTGCGGTACGGGTCGCAGGATACCGTCATTCAGACGCTGCGCGAAATGGGTGTGCAGGTCGGCGAACGATGCCGTATCTACACGACGCAATTCGGCGGTGAACCCTACTTAATCCGCATCGGCAATCACGTCGGCATTTCGAACGACGTGACTTTCGTCACGCACAATCTCAATTGGGTGTTTCAGGATAAGTACGATTCACTCACGAGCTTCGGAAAAATCGAGATCAAAGACAACTGCAACATCGGCGTTGGCGTGATCATTCTTCCGAATGTCACAATAGGTCCGAATTCGGTCGTCGGCGCGGGAAGCGTGGTGACCAAGGATGTGCCACCCAACAGCGTGGCCGCGGGCAATCCGGCGCGCGTCATCTGCAGCGTCGAGGACTACGAGAAAAAGGTAGTCGCCAACCACATCCCCATCCCCCTGGATCGCGAGGAAGCGCGCAAGGTTCTCATCAAACGCTTTTGGGGAGACGAGGCGTGAAACTCGCGCTGCTCATGGGGAATCGGTACAACCCCTGGCATTTGCAGCCGTTCCGGTTGCTGCGCGGAAACCCGCATATTACCGCCTTTCGCGCGGAGTCGCAGATTCAAGATCATTTCAAGGAACGTGGCGACGGCACGGATGGGCTCGATATCGAGCGCATCTATTTCAATACGCAACGCGGCAATCCAGTTGCGCGGATGAAGCACCTCATCCGCGAGCGCTACTTCAACACGAATCCCCGCTTGCTGCCTTTTCACGAGCGCCTGCATGGGTATGACGTCGCGCATTCCTGGGAGTTGTTTACAGATTGGTCGGCGGAAGCTCTGGTCGCGCGCGAACGCTTCGGCGTTCCCCTGGTCATCACCGTGTGGGACCTGCTTCCCTTCAACATGGAGCGGGAATCGGGCCGCCGCGAAATCAAACAGCGTGTCGCCAAGGGCGCAGACCGTTTTGTCGTGTATACGGATCGCTCCTATCGCACGCTGCGATTTGAAGATGTCGACATGAAACGCGTCGTGAAGATTCTCCCCGGCGTGGACACCAGCGTGTTCTCGCCCGGCCCCAGCGCGCGCGCGCAACTCGGTCTGTCCGATGACGATTTCGTCATTCTCTACGTCGGCTGGTTTGTACCGCGCAAGGGCATCGACTTCCTCCTGTACGCGATGCGCGAACTCGTGGACGATCCCGCGATGCGGGGACGCAAACCGGTGCTCGTAATGGTTGGATCCGGCTACGGGCAAGAGCGGGTCAAAAACCTGGTTTCTCGATTGAAACTCGATGAAAATTGCCGCTTCACCGGCGCCCTCACCTATGATCGAATGCCCGACATGTTTCGAAGCGCTGACGTGTTCGCGTTTCCCAGCATCGCTTCCGACGAGTGGCAGGAACAGTTTGGAATGTCCCTCATCGAAGCCATGGCATGCGGCAGGCCCGTTGTGACGACGTTGAGCGGCGCAATCGAAGAGATCGCGGGCGATGCCGCGGTGCTGGTCCAGCCCAACGATTTTCTTGCGCTCTATCAGTCTATCCGCACGCTGGCGATGGATTCCGCGCTTCGCGAGGATCTCGGCGCCCACGCCCGCGCGCGCGCCGTCGAACTGTTCGACGTTCGCAAGCATGCCGAGGCATTATCGAATGTGTATGATGAGGTCATGCGGCCGCGCGCCGGTTGATTCGCGCGCGAACGGCTTGCAGGGCTGCTATACACCAAACCGGGAGCGATTCCATGTGTAGACTACTCGTTGTCATTTCCATTGCCGCGGCTGCATCTCTTACCGCTTTTGCCGCGCCGCGGTATTCGGCCGAACTAATCTTCCCGGAGCAAGATAAACACGTCCACGGCAGCAGTATCGTTGTATGTTCCAACGGCGATCTCCTGGCCTGCTGGTTTCAAGGTTCAGGCGAGCGGTCCGCGGACGACGTGCGCATCATGGGCGCCCGTATGAAGAAAGGTGAGACTTCGTGGAGTGAACCGTTCTTGATGGCGGATACGCCGGATTTCCCCGACTGCAATCCCGTTCTGTTTATCGACCCGCAGGGCCGGTTGTGGCTCTTCTGGATTACGGTGCAAGGCCATCGATGGGAATTGTCGCTCCTGAAGTACCGTCGCGCCACCGAGTATCAGGGCAATGGCGCTCCCAAGTGGGATTGGCAGGACGTTATTCTGCTTCGCCAGAGCGATGCGTTCGCGGATACCCTGAAACGCGGCCTTGAAGAACTCATGCCTGAAGAGGGCATGTGGTCCGAGTACGCCCTCCCGTACCCCCGCATGCTCAAGGAAGCCGCGAAAGACCAGTTCAAGCGCGAGACCGGCTGGATGACGCGCACGGTCCCGGTGGTGCTGCCTTCGGGCCGAATCTTGTTGCCGCTGTATTCCGACGGGTTCAATACCTCGATGATGGCGATAACGGATGATGGCGGTGAGTCGTGGCGGGCCAGCGGACCGATTGTCGGGTTGGGCCCCATTCAGCCCACCGTCGTTGCGAAACGCGACGGTACCCTCGTGGCCTACATGCGCGACAGCGGCGCGCTGCCCATGCGGGCTCTGATGAGCACGTCGAACGACAACGGCGATACCTGGTCCTTCGCGCGCGACACGGATATTGTCAATCCGGGGTCGAGTCTGGCCGTGTGCGGCCTGAAAGACGGGCGTTGGGTGATGGTCTATAACGACTCGGAGGCTGACCGCCGCTCGTTGGCCGCCATGATGAGCGACGACGAAGGCAAGACGTGGAAATGGTCGCGGCACTTGGATCGCACGGAGTCGGGCAAAGGAAGCTACGCCTACCCGTGCGTCATTCAAAGCACGGATGGAACGGTCCACGTCACCTATTCGTACGACAGTGAAGCGGGCGCATCCATCAAACACACCGCCTTCGAACCAGCCTGGATCGCCGAGGCTGTTGCCAAATAGGAAAACAGGGACTGACACAAGCGCAGCGAACGCAGTGAGCGAAGACGTGTCTGTCCCTGTTTTCCTCCCCCAGAAGAAGACGCCATCTGTATGAGTCACTCCACAAGCGCAGCGAAGCGGGGACGTGCCTGTCCCTGTTTTCCTGCTAGCTTTGGAGCTTCGCGGCGTGCTGCCCTTGGTGGACACGGCCCTTCTTCGTTAGGGAAGGCAATACCGAGCCTCCGATTGCGGGAAAGAGATTGGCGGTCTTCGCCAGAACCGCCCGCCCAAACGGCACGGCAACTTCGATGGGCCTGCTCACGAGCACACGATTCACGATGAGATCCCCGATCTCTTCCAGGGTCAACAGCCGCGACCCGGAGAAGACCATGGCCCCCGCCTCGGTCTTTGACGACTGCTCCAGAAGCGGCGTGTTGATGGCGTCGGGGCATACCGCCGTAACCGCAATGCCGTGCGGCTTGAGGTCGTAGGAAGCGGCCAACGAAAATCCGCGGACCCCGTGTTTGGTCGCCGTGTAGACGGACAAACCGGGGATGGACGCGATCCCCGCCATCGACGCGATGTTCACGATATGGCCGCTCTTACGAGGAATCATGTGCTGCGCGGCCGTTTGCGTACCCCAAATGACGCCCTTCAGGTTAATGTCGATTTGCAGGTCGATCTCCTTCACGGGCTGCTCGTAGCACCACCCCGAAAGCATGATTCCCGCAATGTTCATGCAAACGTCAATCGCGCCGCACGTTTCGACGGCGCGCCCAAACACCTCGCCCCATGCGTCAATGCTCCGCACGTCGAGCTTGTCCAGATACACGCGGTCCTTGGGCCACCCGCTCTTCTCCGCATACTCGGTCATGGCGTCAAGATTCACATCCGTGGCGTACACGCGCTCGCCGCGCGCGATAAGGAGATCGGCCACGTGCCTGCCGATGCCGCTTGCACAGCCCGTCATGAAATAGGTGCGATTCGATGTCGTGCTCATGATTACACTCCCTGCGGTGCGCCGAATTGAATCTGCCCGAACGCAAACGTCGGCCGTATGCCCGGAAACATCCAGTAGGCAGTCAGCTCCGACGACGAAACGACATTGTAGAAATCTTCGTTGCGCGGTGAAAGCCCCGCGATGGCCCGCTCTTGAACCATCGATATGTACTGGTCCAAACCGCGTTCCAGCGTATTGCTGTTGAGGATAACATCGATCCCCGTTCGCTCCGCGTATCGCCGCAACCCCAGGATACGCGAGTTCTTGGGCGCATACGAGTCCGCCCCCACGCCATTCTCGCTGGTAACGAACAGACCCTCCGGCGTCCGCACGACAATCGAATGATTCCCTTCCGTATGGCCGGGAGTCTGAACAAGCGCGACTCCTTCTCCCAGCATCACGTCGCTGTCCAAGAGCACCACGTTGTCCTCCGGCACCCCGGCAATTCCATCAGGGCAGTACCACGGCCGTTGCGGCGGTAGCAGCGCTTTCGCCGATTCCCATTCCTGCCGCATTACCAACAGCTTGGCATTCGGGAAATAGGCGGGTGTGCCGGGCGCACCCAGCCACCTGCGCACATCTTGCGTATGCAGGTGATCGTACGTGATGTAGTCAACCGCATCCGGGCGAATACCAATGCGCACGAGCCACGACTCCACGGTTCCCAACTCCGGAGCCATCAGAGGCTCCAAATAGGGCCTCATCGATCCGAAGCTCTCCGCCAGTCCCTTGAAGAACGGTGTTTCTGCATTGCGCCGGTGGTCCGACGGAGACGCCAGGAGCGTCTTCAGCCCGGCGTCGCTTCTGAATTGCACAACGAACATGCGGTTGAGGATATGGACATACGGGGTAGGAACCGTGCATGCATCCTTCAATGCATACCGGCGCGGATACGGAGCGCGAATCAAATCGCACGACTGATAGAAGGGGACTGGCTCGGCGGCCAACAACGCATCGCGAAACCCCGGTACGGCCTTCAGGATGGCATCCAAGCGAGCCTGGGGTGCAATGGACGCGCGCGCATTCCGAAAGTGGTCCACTGCGCGGATAACGGGATCATCCCTTTCCACGACCAACGCCATACCAGGAACTCCTGCGTTACGGCCATTATACGGATTCCCGGGCAACCCGCAAGACCTCTCTTGACGAATTGATTTCCGGTCTCTATCGCAATACTGTACGCGGTGTCGAATGGCACATGAGGAAGCGCTATGAGTGGAATCACAGAAGCCGCGGCGGCCAGCAATTCTCCGGCGTGCGTGGCCTGCACGGGGGAGATGCGGTTTTTTGGAAGCCGACTTGGCTATACCTATGTTCAATGTGGCACGTGTGGCACCCTGCAGCTCCATCCTTTGCCCACCAAATCCGAATTGCTGAAAGCCTATGGAGATGACTACGCTTCGGCGGGGCATTGCGATACGGACGCCGAGATTCGGCGCGGCACCGCCAACCCGTATTACCGCGCCATCGTTGATGCTTTTGAAAAGCACGGAGGGAAAGGCCCTGTTCTCGACCATGGAGCCGGTTGGGGGGGATTGACCGAATTGGTGCTCGCCAAGGGTTACGTCTGTACAGGCGTGGAGCCTTCGGTGTCGATGGCGTCTCACTGTGCCCGATTGGGCCTTCCTGTGCGCCACGGGGATTTCTGGGCAGCCGATAATGGGCCCTACGGAGCAATCCTAATGTCCGCCGTGTTCGAGCACATCGTCGAACACGATGCGTGGCTACGTCGCGCCAACCAGGTCGTTGAACAGGACGGCCTGATTGTCTCCATGCAGCCGACGGCCCTTTTCGGGACCTTTGTGGCACAACTCCTTCGGCTGGGCGTGCGCGGCGTGCCTCTGCCGCAACTGCACCAGGTTTTCTGTCCGCCGTGGCATACCGTGCTTTTTACGATTGAGGGCATGCGTATGTTATTCGCGCGGTATGGATTCGAGCTGGAGGGCGTCTATCCGGGTCCTCAAGGCCGAAGTCCGGGTCTGACTGGCATCGCCCAACGGCTTCTGGGGGGCGCAAACCGGATTGGCTGGCCGCTACTGGGAGTACGCTGGCCCCTCTTGATTTGCCACATATTCGTGCTGCGAAAGCGCAGTCACGTGCCGGACGTCTAGTACCTGGCGGTTCAACCCGCCCGGAGCAGGACGAGAGCAAAAGAAAGAGGGGCGAGCATGCCAACCGGCATTCTCGCCCCAAATATCGCCACCGTTGTCGACTAAGTCGACGTCATACGATATTAGTCATACGGCATCAGGGTGAATCCGAACGAGGTCTGCGTAGCAGCCGAGTTCTGGAACACGCGACCGCATACGTCAGCAGCCGTACCGGGGTACAGAATCTGACACCAACCCGGACCGATCGACGTCGAAGGCGACGGGATCGCGTCAGCTTCATTGGTATCTACTGCCACAGGCCTCCAAGAGACGGCCTTTTTGGCACCCATCAGCCACGTCGATGTACCGTCCGGCGTACCATTCAACAAGTAGTAGTTGATGGTGATCACCTTATCGGTATCCGTGACGTTGGTCACCGTGATCCATGTTGCTTGGTAGTCCGCCGAGAAAAGGGTAGACGGGCTCGTCTGACCACCTCTATCGTTGAACTGCGGAATGCTGATGGTACCCGCAAACGCGGCCACTGCACCAAACGCCAAAACCACTGCAACAACTGTAAAAGTCTTCTTCATATTATAGATTCACCTCCTTCCCACAAAAAAACTGCATACCAGGCTATCAGGAGCAGAGAGTTCGGAAGTATTGACTACAATAAACGATAACTACACCCCTTCTTCCCCGAAGAATCATTTCAGTGCAGCCTGACTCGTAGCCAACAACGCCCTTCTCCCTTTCCCCAAGCGGCCCATCATCTCCATAGGAGACGCGATGCAGAAATACAAGCTAAAAGTGACTGTAGCACAGCATTGAATTGGTGTCAAGACTTGTCAAACCGTTGAGTTGAGGGCGGATATCTGCGCCAATCGCGAATACTGTGAATTATGAAGTCCAATTTCAACATCCTGATGCCGATGTTGCAGGGGCCTTTTCTTCGACGTCTTTGAGCGTAAGACCGCCGCGCGTCAAATCAAGCCAATACTTGACCGCGTCGTAATAGTACTTGAACAAGTACGGTCGCTTGACAAGGTTGCGCATCACGAGCGTCCAGTAGCGAGGGCGCATGTAGTAGTCGAAATAAGCCTTCTTCACCATCGCGTGCACCTGCTCCTTGTCCGTGTAGCCGGAAGACACGAATTCGGGGAAGTAGACCGTTGTCTGGGTTTCGATGACGCGACCGTCTTGATGGGCAAGCGCTTCGATGGGAGTACCGGGCTGAATATGGAAGGGAAAGAACATCATCCAGTCGGCGTTCAGTTCGCACGCAAATCGAATGGTCTCAAGGGATTGCTCAGGCGTTTCCGTGGGGAATCCGAGGATGAAGGAGCCTCGCACCTCAATTCCGGCATCGCGGGTCCACCGGACCGTATCGCGAATTTGTTGGCGCGTAGTGCCCTTCTTTATCAGATCGAGGAGCTCTTGGACACCGGATTCAAATCCATAATAGATGTTAAAGCAACCGGCGTCGGCCATCTTTTTGAGCATGTCGGGCTTGACGGACCTCATATGGCCATAGCATGACCAAGTGAGATCGAGCTTTTCGCGTTTGAGCCCGGCGCAGAAGTCGTCAATCCAGCGCGGGTTTACGGCAAACGTGTCGTCCCAGAATATGATTTCCCGCATGCCATGTTCGCGCACGAGCGGCACAATCTGGGCGATCATGTGCTCGGGGGAATGCCGGCGGTAACGGGGCGAAAACTCCCCACCTTGAAAGCAGAACGTGCACTTGCCCCAGGAACATCCTCGTGAGGAGATGGCGGTTGTCGCTGGCTCGCGCCGCACCTGGTTGGGCAGCGGCCGATAGCTGTAGGGGGCAAAGATGTGCCGGGCAGGGTGAGGCAACACGTCGAGGTCGTCGACAATCTCGGCGGTTCCGTTCACAAAAGGTCTGCCCGAGGCGTCCAAGTAGGCAATGCCCTTGACAGACCGCCAATCCTCTTTGGCGCTGAGCGCGGCCACAATCTGGCGGAACGGCATCTCCCCCTCACCGGGAACGGCGGCATTCACTGCTGGGCAGTCGCTGAAGACGCGGCGGCAATCCGACGTGACATGGGGGCCCCCCACTACGATGAAGACGTTAGGATCGCGGGCGCGCAGTTCACTGGCGACTGCGTAGCCGGCATGGGCAAAAACGTTCATCAACGAGATTGCGACGACGTCCGGACCATGGGCAATGATTCGCTCGACAGTCTGGATGGGATCGAGATCCATGATTTGTGCGTCGAGCAAGGTTGCCTTATGCCCATCGGCTTCGACCATTGCGGCCAGATGGCCGATTCCCAGCGAAGGCAGAAATCCGCGCTTCATTTTTGTTGTCGTGCCGTAAGAGGCAGACATGTTGAAAGGCGGCAAAACAAACAACACGTTCATTGGGCATCAAATCCTCGTGGTATAGGCACATTCCTATAACGCTGCCACCTGCGCCACTGCACTGACCAAAGCCTTGGTGAGTATTATAGCATTAATTGCTGCTTTTCGACCCTTTACTGATCTGCAAGGGTCGAGAATATGTGATATCCCTTCCCGTCTGGGGTGGTCTCGTAGACCCACACGTCGCATCGAGCCGAATCGGCAGGTATGGAGGCGGTCCATTTCCTCGATTCTCCCGGCTGAAGAGTAATCTCGCCGGGCCACTCCGGCAATTCGGCGCCTTGTCCCTGAGGAACTACTCCCTCTCGAATTCGCTGCAGGAGCAAATAAGAGATGTCTGCATAGTGGTCACGGCCTTCCTCTCCACTCGGTTGGGGACTCTGCGCGCTCAAGCGGACTTGAAGCGGCGAAGCGCCTTCCGGAACATGAAGCGCTCCCACGGACCGCCAGCGCCACGCATAGACTTGGGAGGGAGATGGCTGCGGCCAAGCGGCCAAATCGATCAGCGATTGCCCCGACACGGCGACATCAACCAATGCGCGAGCATAAGTTGGGTCGCCGATAATTCCCAACGTTTCAATTGCCGCGGCATATTCGCCGGGGGGTACCTCGAAAAGTCCTTCCAAGACGCTCGTACCGTGCTTGACCTTGGCACAGGCCGTACGTAATTCATAACTGGGAGGGACGCGCTGGGGATTGAACCGGCCGCGAACAGACCACACTTCGTCGTCGGGATTGGTTTCAAAAAGACTGGGAAGCAGAAGCAGCGCATCGCTAGGCAGAAGGACCGCATGCGCTCTCCGCGGAGTCTGCGAGCGGTTTTCGACAGAGAAGGCAACAGGGCGGCTAGCCGAAGTCCCGACGTTAATGGCGTAGTCCGTTGGTCCGGGCTCGTCAAACCGTAGCACAAGGCTGCCTGCCCGGGATTCAGGCGGCGAGGCGGCAAGGCCGGTGTCGGGCATGGTCTTCAGATAGGGTACGGATGAATTGTCAAACGTCTGCGTGGTCTGCACACCGTTGTCGTTGTCTTGGAGAACCACCTTGGGGGCAGTATTTGTACCGAGGTCGTACAGGAATACTTCAATGTCCGTGAAGACCTGATGCTGGACCTCCGTGTAGTGGGCGTCCATCCACCGCCATACATCAAGGGGGTTTGACGGGGTATATTCGCGTTCCCACTCCGAGAAGATGATCCAGGCGCGGGCCTTATTCTGCAGAGCCTTCTGGACTTGTATGGGAAAATAATACTCGAACATGGGATCGTCATTGTTGCGAGGAGCGCTCGCGTTGAGAAACCGGATGAAGTTCTCGTCCACACACCCCGTAAAATTCTGGATATTCCTGAATCCGTACCAGTAGAACGGCAGCCAAGTCGACCATCCCGTGTGGATGATGATGTCGCCCTCTTTCCACTGGCCAAGCACATACGAGGCCGCCCCTTTGCTGTCCATGGGAGGGTGTACTCCGGGACGGTGCGGAAACTCGCGCGGCGCATACTCGCCGTGAGCCTGTTGATAGATGGAAAAGCACGGAAGGACTATCAACAATACAGCCAAGACAGCTCGTAAAAGCTGCGGCCGGCAGGACGCTAGTGCCATTCCGGCGAGGATGTAGAGCGGAATCGCATAGGGAATCATTGAACGAATGAGAAAGACGCTCTCGGCGAGAGTGGAAATGAAGTATACGAGGGACACGGGTATCACAAACCAAGCCACTAGCAGCGCTGCAGCGCGTCTATCCTTCTTCCACGCGAGATAGGCGCCAATGAAGACCGCGACCACGAAAACAGCGGTGGCTACCTTAAAGTGGGGTTTCAAATCCGAGTACCCGAATGCGATCGTTTTGACGTAGAAGAATAGTTGCAGAAGTGACGGAGGAGGCACCCACCATTCCGTGGAGGCCACCATCGTGCGGTACGCCTTGATTACCATGAGCCAAAGTTGAGGCACAAACAGCAGAGCGCCCACAACATTCGCGATGATCCAAGGCTTCACTCGGTCACGGCGGCCCCGTAATGTAGCAAGCACCCAAAGATTGACGGCTACCAGCATCGGGCCGACAAAAAGCTCCGTGTAGCACGACAGACTCGCGAGAATAGCGTAGAGACTCCAGTATCCGGCGCGATTGGTCTCAACCGCCCGAATTAGGCTATAGACCATCAGCGTGCCGATGGTAGGTAAGAAGATGTATTCCTTCATCTCCTGTGAGTGGTGAATATGGAACGGCGAAATGGCCAAGAGCAGGGCCGCTGCCAGCCCGGCACGACGTCCAAGAAGGTGAGAAGCCACCAGGTAGACGACGGCCACGCAGGCCACGCCTGCGGTCACGGGAAGCAAACGCATGGTGAATTCGTTGGCGCCTAGCCCCAAGAAACGCCAGATAGTCACCAGGATGTACGGCAGTGGAGGATGGTTCGAGACGAGCTTGCCGTGCACGAGCAGGCCGTACAGGTCTTCGCCTGCGAGCATATTCTGGATTTCGTCATGCCAGAACGGATATTTGCCAAGCGAAACAAGCCGCAGCGCCAGAGCGCCCATGAGGATGATCAGGAGGATTAGCCGAGCCCGGGGCGCTTCGATGTCTTCCTTCATCCAATCACGGTCCTCGTTTGGCGGCAATGTTTGAGCACACCCCGGCATCTGGAAGGCTTGCTCGCTGACTCCGAGGATCTGGAGATTCCGCGCATTTCACTTCGCCAGGGGATACGTAGCCAACAACAATAAGGCCACTCATTATAGCCAGTCCTCGCATCATGAGTCTATTTCAGGCGGCTCTGCCTTCCTGGGAAGTGAATTCCGAAGACAATCCGCGCGGGGTTTCTGTCATCAAGTCTATGTCCGTTGGTAAGCTGTATTCGCGTGTTGTACAATCCCCGCTAGTCGCGCCAGGGCGCCTACTATCACATCTCAAAGAACGTTTCACTACGGGGGTTCTGGTCAGTAGCCTGGGATGTCCATGATGCGTTTCACCAGACCTCAACTCGATTCCACCGTTGGCGTTGTCGTTGTGTGCCTTCTCTTTTGCGGCATTTACGTGTTGACAAGCCCTGGGGTCCTTATCGACGATGCATATATAAGTTTCCGGTATGCCCAGCACTTTGCCGATGGCCAAGGCTTCGTGTTCAATCCTGGGGGCGAACGTATCGAAGGCTTCTCGAATTTCCTTTGGGTGGTAATGCTTTCCGCGTTGTCCCTGTTGGGTATTACGTTTCCTGCCGGGGCTCGAATTCTTCAGTTTGTAGCGGCCCTGTTGGCGTTGCCGGTGACTGCACTCCTGTATGCCAGGCTCTCTGCGACATCCAGCAGCGCCAAGCTGCCCCCATTCGTTCCGAGCCTTCTTCTCGCCTTGAATCTCTCGTTTCTCATGAATTCCCACAACGGGCTGGAAAGCGCACTTTTCTCCCTTGCCGTTGCCGCGGGGGCCGCGTGCTTGCTGGGTGAAGTGCAGAGAGACACGTTTCCCTGTTCCGCGCTTTTCTTTCTTTGCGCCTCGATGCTCAGACCTGAGGGAATCCTGTTTGCCGGAGTGGTTGCCATCTACGGTGCCGCATCGAAGGTTCTTTACAGGACCCCCCTTCGTCAGACCGTAAAGTGGCTTCTGGTGTTCTGTGTGCCCTTCGCGATTTATTTCGCATGGCGGTATGCCTATTTCGGCATGCCACTCCCCAATACGTTCTACGCTAAGGTGACCGTCCCATTGGGTGAACGTGTTGTCAACGGTCTCCGGTATGTGTTCACTTCTGTCACCGGATACGCGAACATCCGATGGGCGGATCATGGCTGGGCCCCACTTCGTTGGCTGGTCTTCGCCCCGATCATACTCGTGCCTATCACGAAAGGCATTGATCGCGCGCGGATACTCGTGTTGGGTCTAGTCGGAGGATACCTCGCGTTTATCGTGTATTCGGGCGGCGACTGGATGCCCTACAACCGGTTTATGGCCCACATCGCGCCTCTGCTCGCCGTGCTTACCGTCGTAGGCATCAACCAAGGAGTCGCTCTGACAGCCGGGCGGTTTCGACTGCATCGCGTTGCTGTAAACAGACTGCTGCTCGCGTGCACGGTCGTGGTGATAGTCGCATCGTTGTATGTGCCCAGGTCGCCATTCAACAATGTGACCATCGTGAAGTCGCTAATAGAGACAGCCCAAGACCCCGTCTTTGCGGTCCGACAGGCGAGGCGCGCTTTCGTGGGTCTGCGGCCGTGGGGGCAAGTGGTTGGCAGCTGGATGACCAAAAACTTAGCGCCTGGCAGCATGGTGAGCACGGAACTCGCGGGGCAATTGCCCTACTATACGAACTTGCCCTTTCTTGACACCCTGGGACTGAATGACCGCGCGGTCGCTTCCATAATTCGGACACGCCCAGACACACTCTCGGACTACATCTTCGCCCGAAAGCCAGAGGCCGTCACGCTTCAACTCCGCTATCTCAATGGCCGGCTCCACTTCGAATCGCAATTCGATCGCGGGGTATTCGAGAATCCTGGCTTTGCAGACAGCTATTCGTTGGCAGCCATTCACCGAATTTTCTGGCCCAATTCCACTTGGGACGAGATCTGGATTGTCACCTTTACGCGAAACGCAAATTCGCCTCTCCTATCCGGCAGAGACCGTTGCCTGAGAGTCTCTGACCTGGAAGGCATATTGGCCGTTGGACTGAGGAACAGACAGGGCCTTGTTCATTCTATTGATTCTTCAATGCCTTACCGATGATTCACAGGGGTGACTCGATCGGCTCCCCTCCAAAGGGTTGAGGCTATGCCGTGAGGAGTCCGGAGCTAAATGGCCGGGATGAATCGCGTGCGGCATGCGAGAAGAGCAGCGGTCTTGCGCTTGTTCCATCGATTAAGGGAAAATCCGGCCAGTCCTCAGGTAGAGCCTGCTTCAAGACTACTCAGAATCCGGAGACAAGGACGCAATCCGTGACATAGAGTGAAGCTCTGCGCTTCACAGAACTTAGAGACGGCGAATTACACGATAGGACCTTCCTGTTCAGTGCCATGAACGTGAACAGGTGTTTGCCGGTGGTTCGATGTCAATTTGGGAGTGAGTTGTGCGCGTATCGTATCTTCTAGCCATTCTCTCGGTGATACTTGGGTTAGTCTCATGCGATTCAGGGTCGACGGCCGGACCGCCGAACGTACTCTTTGTCGTGGTGGACACGCTGCGCGCCGATGCGGTTCTCAAGTCGCGGGAGAACGTTCCCGTCATGCCGAAATTGACTGCATTTGCCCGAGAGTCCGTCTACTTTACAAATGCGGTGACTCCGAGTAGCTGGACCCGCCCTGCGATGGCCTCCGTGTTCACCTCGCTTGATGTGGACGTGCACGGTGTCATCTTCAGCTCAAGAAGAGACGGAGATACAACGACAACGGACCTCCTGCCTGCATCGCTCAGGACGATAGCAACGGAACTGAAGGAAAAGGGATACAAGACCTTTGGCGTTCAGACCAATGGAAATCTGTCCGCCGATATCGGATTCAACCGCGATTTCGACAGCTACTTCTATTCGGTGGACGCTCCTGCCAACACCATTACCGACGCCGCCTTGAACGCAATAAAGGACGCGACGTCTCCCTATTTCCTTTATGTGCACTACATCGACCCGCATGCGCCGTACAACCCTCCAAAGCAGTACGAGAGTGTTTTCGGCGGCCGTTCGCCCCTCTCCGAGGGCGACAAGAAGGCTGCAGACGACTCACTTGAGTACCTCAAGGACAAAGTCTACGACGTACTGCGTATTCAGGATGTTCGAAAATTCTCCGCGATATCGCCGCAAGGAAGGGAAGAGCTCAAGAGGCGCTACGATGAGGACTGCCGATTCACGGACGACGAGCTTGCGCGTCTGCTCGCTTCGATTAAGAAAAGTCACCCCAATACGATAATCGTCATCATGTCGGATCATGGCGAAGAGTTCTGGGAACATGGATCGATGGGGCACGGCACCACCATGTATGCCGAGCAAGTTGACGTACCCCTGATGTTTAATGCACCGGGCCTCTCGCCAGCGGTAAACGCAGAGACCGTATCCACGTTGGACGTTGTCCCCACGATATTCAAGCTCCTTGGTTACAGTCCAAGTCCCAATTGGCAAGGCAGGGACCTCTTCGATCCAAATCGTAAATTGAGCGAGGAATTCGCCTTCGGGCGAAGCCAGGGTCCCGACTCGCGGTTCGGGGTTGACTGCGAGATGGTGCAGCAAGGCAAGTGGAAGCTGGTCCATGACCTAAAGCATGGCATTACGGAACTCTTCGATACGGAGCTCGACCCTGAGGAGAAGCAGAACCGAATTGGTGCGGAGCCTGACATCGCAAAGAAGCTGGGGGCTGCACTCGACGAACGTAACGCCTTGAACAGCCAGCACCCGCTCAGACAGCGTACGAATTCAGCTCCGGTGGATAACGAGCTGATGCAGGATTTAAAGGCCATTGGCTACAACTAGACCGTGCGCTTCCTGCCCGTCAGGGTTCCCAACATAGCCATGATGACATCTCCACGGCTTAGTTCCAAATTGGTGCAAAATTGAGAGGTTTGCGGTTCTAACGGCTGCATTCTCTATCCAACTACAGAAAAGACATAAAGAAATCGATCTTTGGCGTCGTCAAAGAAATGTCTTGACAGGGTTGGGGTGTTTCTGCCAAATGATCCGGTTTTGGCGAGGGGTTGCGCCTCGCCCGGTCTGCAGTCATGAAATAGGTCGTAACGTTTTGTGGGGGCGCTGGTTAGCG
>JAIBAQ010000052.1 GCA_019695095.1 Candidatus Hydrogenedentota bacterium | reverse complement strand
GAAGCCCAAAGCCGAAATCGGGACTGACGCAAGCGGAGCGACCGCAGGGAGCGAAGACGTGTCTGTCCCAGATTTCGCGAACCTCTAACCGGAGACGATCCCGTGTCGAATAATGCTCGACCGCCTTCACCGGCCCAAACGCTTTTCGCGTGGTCGGTTCACGCGCTCACGGCCAGCGGTGCACTGGTGGGCTTTCTTGCCGTGGCGGCGGTATACCGCCACGAATGGGTCGCGAGTTTTGTGTGGCTCGTTGTGGCTACCGCAATCGATTCGTGCGACGGTTTCCTCGCACGAAGGGCTCGGGTTCACGACGTCTTGCCGCACTTCGACGGCGCACTGCTGGACAACATCGTCGACTACTTCACGTATGTTCTGGTTCCTGCCTTCCTGATACACGAAGCGGGGCTGCTGCCCGCGCAGTTTTCCCTGGCCGCTGTCGCGCTCATCGTGCTGGCATCTGCCTACCAGTTCTGCCAAGCCGACGCTAAAACCGATGATCACTACTTCAAAGGTTTCCCTTCCTACTGGAACGTCGTGGCCTTCTATCTCTTCTTCATGCAGCTTCCTTCCTGGACCAATCTGGCGGTGATTGTCGCGCTCGCGGTGTCCGTGTTTGTCCCCGTGAAATACCTGTACCCCTCGCGCGCGCAGAGATTTCGCGGATTGACCATCGTGCTCACCCTGATATGGTCCGCCCTTCTCATCGCTGTGCTCGCCCGATACCCTGGAGAGGCGCGACCGCTGCTTTGGGGGTCGCTGGTCTTCGTTGCCTATTACTACGCGATGAGCCTGTACATGACATTCGCTCGCCCATCCCCGCGCGACTGATGTCCGTTGCGCGAACGCGGATAAATCGCCCACACTTGGCGTCATCCTCGGAAAATGTGCGTCTTGCGGGCCTTTCCATGTACAATGCGCCCCCTTGCGCCCCGGTGGCCAGTGCCGCGGCGGCGCGCCCATTTCCAACTTCAAAGGAGTCCGTTCGTGAACACTCGTCACCTCGCCACGTTACTTCTCGCGGCATGCGTTTTCGTATTGCCCTGCTTCGCCCAGGATGCCGCAGCGCCGGCAGGTCTGGAATCGGAGATTCAGAAAGTCTCCTACTTCATCGGAAACCAGTTCGGAAAGAGCATCAAGAAGCAGGCGATCGAGCCCGACATGAAGGCATTGATGCAAGGCATTCAGGATGCTATCGATGGTAAGAAGATGGCGCTCTCCCAGGAAGAGATTCAGAAGACCCTCAAGGAGTTCGAACAGAAGCTGATGGCCAAGCAGCAGGAAATCCATAAGAAGGAGAGCGATACGAACAAGGCCGAGGGCGAAGCCTTCCTCGCCGAGAACGCCAAGAAGCCCGATGTGAAGACCACCGAGAGCGGACTCCAGTACATCGTCGTGAAAGAAGGAACCGGGGAAATGCCAAAGGCAACGGACACCGTGAAGACGAACTATCGCGGCACGTTGATCAATGGCGAACAGTTCGATAGCTCGTACGACCGCGGCGAGCCCGCGGAGTTCCCCGTCAACCGCGTTATCCCCGGTTGGACCGAAATCCTCCAGAAGATGAAGGTCGGTTCCACGTACAAGGTGTTTGTGCCGTCCGCACTTGCTTACGGTGAACAGGGCGCCGGTGGCGACATTCCGCCCAACGCGACGCTGATTTTCGACATAGAGCTGCTCGACATCGTGAAGCAGCCCGAGGCGATTTCCGTACCGACCGAACAACCGGCGATTAAGCCCCAGCAATAGAGACGAGCCAATAAGCGACTCTTCGCGGGACGGGCGGCCACACAACGGTCCCCGTCCCGCGCGCATTTTGGTGATGCCGCGTTCGATGACCGCGACGCCGCCCTATCTGCTACCATGCACGTATGTTTAGCCGTACCATCGACTGGCGCTCCGTCGCCACGCTTTCCGTTCTCGGGATTCTGTTGCTGCTTCTGTGGCGCACCCCAATTGTGTACCCGTTGCGTTTACTGACCGTCTTCTTCCACGAGCTTAGCCACGGCCTTGCGGCGATTGTCACCGGCGGCAGCATCGTCGGCATCCAGATTGTCCCCGCCGAAGGCGGACTCTGCGTGACTACCGGCGGCATGCCTTTCCTCATTGCCTCGGCGGGATACCTCGGCAGCCTGCTCTGGGGAGGCGCAATACTGATCGCCGCCGCCCGCGTCAAACGCGACCGCATACTCACCGTGATTCTTGGACTGATCCTGTTTGCGGTGACACTCTATGCAATGCGGCCCCTGCTAACATTTGGCATGCTGTTCGGCACGATTGCTTCCCTTGCCTTCATCGCAATTGGGCTTTACTTGCCCGATCCCGCCAACGACTTCCTGCTCAAACTCATCGGCCTCACCAGTTGCCTCTACGCCCCCGCGGATGTCTTTAGCGACATCCTCGCCCGCCCCGGCCTGCCAAGCGACGCGCACATCCTCGCGGAAATCACCGGGATTCCAAGCATCTTGTGGGGGTTGCTGTGGCTGGGGATTTCGCTGCCCGTGGCAGGGTGGTTTCTGATAGAGGCGTGCCGACGGAACGGCTACCCCACGCGAGAATCAATCTCCTCTTGACAGCACTTGGAGCCCATCATCATCTGTAATCCCGAGTCAGCAGACAGGCAATTCTGGCAGGGCGGCGCTGCCGAACAGGAAAGCTGAATTCAGTGTGTGGCAGGCATCTTGCCTGCCGTTTGATAGACACCTACGTAGAGCAGCGCTCGGTGGCATATGCCTCGATGGGCTCGGCACCACATAAGCGATAGTCGACAGGTCTACACTACGCCGCGCTCGGCGAGCGCTGCGCTACTCGGGAACCGACCCACGTGTCACCCCGTTTGGGCTAAGCTTCCCTCCTGTCTTCTCAACGATAGGATGTAGAGATTTCACGTCCCGCAAGTCCCTCGTTTCGCATCCGCGACCCCGCAAACGAGTGATTGCCACTTTCTGACAGTGCAACGAACTGACACTAATCATAGGAGTCATTCACGGGAGTCCAGTGCTTTTATCCTGCGTATCCTGTGTATCCTGTGCATCCTTGTTCAATAAAGAGTTTCTACAAGGATGCACAGGATGCCCAGGATTCGTCTTGTCGTCACGATTCACGAGAGGACCGCTGGCTTTGTTCATCTTGACAAGATGAGTAGCTACAAGAGACAACTCCATCAAGTTAGAAACTAGAGCTTATTTTGGCGTGTCATGCTGCGTCCGCCGCAGGCGGACTCGGGATGACAGTTTGGCTTCCAAATAGCATGGTTCTCTTCTAGCCGTGCTTCTATTTCGGCAAGCATAACGTGTTCAGCGTTGTATTGAGAGTTTCAGTCGGTAAATGCCTCTCGTGACTGTGATGCGCCCAATACAGGAGGACGGTCCAAGACCGAGTTCGAGAGACGATCCGAGCCTACGCCATCGAGGGCAGCAGCGCCCGGATTTCCTGTTCGAGGTCGTGGAGGGCGAGGGGTTTGGCGAGGATTTTCGATACGCCGAGGCTGCCAAGATCGGAAAGGCGCTCCTGGTAGCCAGTCAGGACGACGATGGGGACCTTGGGGTCGAGGTTGCGGATAGCCTCGATGGCGACCGATCCGTTCATGCGCGGCATGACAAGGTCCATCGTGATGGCGTCGTAGGATTTCGAGCGGCACAGGTCGACCGCAACGTCGCCATCGTCGGCAACGTCTACTTCAAATCCGCAGCCTTCGAACCACTTGCGTAGCGCAAGACGGATATACTCCTCGTCGTCAACGACGAGGAGGCGTGGTCGTTTCATTGCTGATGTCCTTCCCGTACGGAGTATACGAGGAAAATGGTGTTCTCATCAAGACCCGTACATCCGGCACAGTTTGAATTGCATTCCCGAAATTTGCTATATCTTCGAGGAAGTCTGTGCCGACGCACGGATTTCCCCAATGCTCTCTGAGTTCTCCACCGGCCCCGATTTGGAATCGCTGTGAAACCCCAAATCCTTGTAACAAACGACGACGGTATCCGCGCACCCGGCCTGGCGGCGCTCGTCCAGTGGCTTGAGCCGCTGGGCGAGGTCTCGGTGTTTGCACCCGACCGCCAGCAGAGCGCCGTGGGGCACGGCGTTTCGTTGCACCGTCCGTTGCGCGTTTATCCCTTTCAGGATAAATGGTTTATGGTGGACGGGACTCCCACGGACTGCGTAATGCTGGCCGTGCGCGACCTCCTGAAGACCCGGCCCGACCTTGTCGTCTCCGGAATCAACACGGGAGCTAACCTCGGGGACGATGTCACCTATTCCGGAACGGTTGCCGGCGCCTTCGAGGGGATGATGCTAGGCATCTGCTCGTTTGCGATATCGAATGTGTCGTATTCGCCGCAGCATATGGAGACGGCGGGGCAAGTGGCGCAGTCTGTCGCCAAGACTCTTCTGTCGCATAACCTGCCTGCCGATACCATGTTAAACGTAAACGTCCCCGATGTGCCGTACGAGGATCTGCAGGGTGTCCGCGTGACCAAGATGGGACGGCGCACGTATCAGGACGAGATCATTCATCGTCAGGACCCGCGCGGCGGGACGTACTACTGGATTGGCGGCGCGGAGCCGAGCCACATCACGGAGCCGGGCACGGACTTTGACGCCATCGAGAATGGCGAAGTGAGCGTCACGCCCTTGCACCGGGACATGACCAATCATGCAATGTTGAAGACGTTGGAAACGTGGGGATTCAAGCCATGAGGAACGCTGTCCGATGATGGCGCTGATCAAACGCCAGTACGACTGGGTCCTTAGTTGGGCGGAAACTCCCTACGGCGGATATGCCCTTTTCGTTCTCGCGTTCGTAGAGTCGAGTGTTTTCCCGATTCCACCGGACGTTCTCTTGATCGCATTGTGCCTCGGGCATCGGAAGTCCTGGTTCAAGTTCGGGCTGATCTGTACCGTGGGCTCATTGTTGGGCGGTATCTTCGGTTACATCATTGGGATGGGACTCTGGAGCGTGGTGGACCAGTTCTTCTTCACGTACATCCCAGGGTTCACGGAGGCTCAGTTTGCCAAGGTGCAGGGGTTGTACGAACAGTACGACTTCTGGGTAGTCTTCGTGGCGGCGTTTACGCCAATCCCCTACAAGGTCATCACGATCACGGCGGGTGTGTTCAACATCAATTTCCCGATGTTCGTGGTGGCGTCGCTGATTGGCCGGGCAGCGCGCTTCTATATTGTGGCGGCGCTGCTGTACAAGTTTGGAGAACCGATACACGCGTTCATCGAGAAGCGTTTCAATCTGTTGACGATCGCGTTCACGATCCTGTTGATTGGCGGGTTCATGTTGCTCCGCTATGTGGGGCATTGACGATAGAAGAGTGAAGAGAGTATCCGCGCGTGGCGCCGCCAGGTCGGACGACCCATCCCGGGCAACGAAATAAGGCGGCAAAAACGGACGCGAGTAACCGTAAGAGGAGACGAACGGTATGTGCGGTATAGTGGGGTACATTGGAAAGAAGAACGCCGTGGAAATCATCATGTCCGGTCTGCACCGGCTTGAATACCGCGGTTATGACTCGGCCGGCGTGGTGGTAGTCCGCGGCGGCAAGCTGGACTGCGTCAAGAGCGTGGGCAAGCTGAAGGTCATGGACGCAAAGCTCGAAGAGAGCCATCTGGAAGGACCGATTGGAATCGGCCACACCCGTTGGGCCACTCACGGCGTACCCAGCGAGCGCAACTCGCACCCGCACTTCGACGGTCCGATGGAAATCGCCGTCGTGCATAACGGCATCATCGAGAACTACCAGGAACTTCGCGCGGAGTTGACGGCGGAAGGTGTCGAGTTCCGCAGCCAGACCGATACGGAAACCATCGCGCACCTTGTCCGCAAGTACTACAAGGGCGACCTGTTCGCGGCGGTGAAGCGCGCGCTCAAAGACGTGGAAGGTGCGTATGCCATCGGCGTCGTAAGCAAGGACAATCCCGATCTGCTCGTGGCCGCGCGTCACGGCAGCCCGCTTATCGTCGGCCTGGGCGACGGCGAAGCCTTCATCGCGTCGGACGTGCCCGCCATCATGAAGTACACCCGCAAGGTGTTGTACATCGACAACGGTCAGGTCTGCGAGATCAAGCGCGACGGTTACAAGATTGAAGACCTGGACGGCAATCCCCAGCATCTGGAAGTAAAGACGGTGGACTGGGACGACTCGGCAGCAGAGAAGGAAGGGTATCCGCACTTCATGCTGAAAGAGATCAACCAGCAGCCCGACGTGATTCGCAACACGCTGCGCGGCCGCGTCACGGAAGGTTCGGACAAGGTCCAGCTTCCCGACATGCAGCTCACGGAGCAGGAGTTGAAGGATTGCGCGAAGATCGTGATCGTCTCCTGCGGTACCGCGTGGCACGCGGGCCTCGTGGGCAAGTACCTCATCGAGAAGTTCACGAAGGTGCCTGTCGAAGTCGATATCGCATCGGAATACCGTTACCGCGATCCGATCATTCCCAAGAACACCATCGTGATCCCCGTAACGCAGTCTGGCGAAACCGCCGACACGCTCGAAGCCATCCGCATTGCGAAGAGCCGCGGCGCGAAGGTCGTGTCCATCGTCAACGTGGTCGGTTCGAGCATCGCGCGCGAATCGCACGGCGTCATCTACACGCAGGCCGGTCCGGAAATCGGCGTTGCCTCCACGAAAGCCTACACATCGCAGATCACCGCGTTTGCGCTGTTCACGATTTGGTTGGGCGAGACGCGCGGCACGCTGACGAAGGCTGAGGGCAAAGAGATGATTGCCCACCTGCGCGCCATCCCCGACAAGATCCAGTGGGTGCTGGACCACCAGGAAGACGTGATCCGCTGCGCGAAGGATCCGAAGTACATGAACGCCCAGAGCGCGCTGTACCTTGGCCGCAGCTTCAACTTCCCGAGCGCGCTGGAAGGCGCATTGAAGCTGAAAGAAATCAGCTACATCCACGCCGAAGGCTACGGCGCCGGTGAAATGAAGCACGGCCCCATCGCGCTGGTCACGAACGAGTTGCCGGTGGTCTGCGTGGCTGTCGAAGGCGACACCTACGACAAGATGGTCTCGAACATGCAGGAAATCCGCGCGCGTTCGGGCATCGTGCTCACGGTTGCCACCGAAGGCGATGAAGGCATCAAGCACCACAGTGCCGATGTGCTGTACATCCCGCAGTGCTACGAACCGTTCAGCCCGATCGTCGTTGCGGTTCCGCTGCAATTGCTTGCGTACTACATCGCCGTCAACCGCGGCTGCGACGTCGACCAGCCCCGTAACCTCGCCAAGAGCGTGACGGTGGAGTAAGGCCGAACGCTCAAAGCGCGATTGCTCGCCTTGAAATCACAGGGGGCGTCTTCGGACGCCCCCTGTTTCGTTGAAGTGGATTGAGTTTGCGCAAAGTAGACCGTTGACTGCGAGAGGCAGCGGCATCGAGTGGATACCATGCCCATCACCTCCGCGCCGCCGGTCTCATCGAGACCGGCGCTACTCAACACGCTTTAGCAGTGACTGCTTCTTGTGCGGCATGCAACTTGCCTTTGACGGATGGGCGCCGGCAGGGAGAAGTGTATTAGCAGGCGCGGCGGCGGTTCTTCTTGGGGAGGTCAAGCATTTCGCGGACTTTATCGGCGAATACCGTCATCTGGAATGGCTTCTGAAGGAATGGAACACCCGGCGCCAGCACACCTTGGCCGATAATGAGTTCCTCCATGTGTCCTGACATGAACAGAACTTTAGTGCCCGGCCGGAGTTTCACAACGTGCTCCGCGAGTTCGCGACCGTTCATGCCCGGCATCACAACGTCTGTTACCATCAGATGAATCGTGCCTTCGAACGATTCGATAATCTTCAGCGCTTCTTCGCCGCTGCCGGCCTCGAGCGTTTCGTATCCGTCCATCTGAAGCACCTTGACCACCGGTCCGCGAACCATGTCTTCGTCTTCCACTACGAGGACCGTCTCTGTGCCGATGCGTAGGCTTCGTGTAACCGTGCCGACTTCACCCGCGGGGACTTCCTCTTGCGTGGAGGGAAGGTACACGCGAAATGCCGAGCCCTTTCCGGGTTCGCTCTCGACGACGATGCCACCGCCACTTTGCTTTACAATTCCATAAACCGTCGAAAGACCCAGGCCAGTCCCTTTATCTGCCGGCTTCGTCGTGTAGAAGGGCTCGAAGATGTGCGCGAGTACTTCCTCGCTCATCCCGCACCCGGAATCCCGCACTTCCAAGACGACGTATCCTCCGGGCGGCAGGCCGGTCGTTTCAGGATCGTACGAAGCGGTAATGGTTGTGCTCGCGGTAGACAGCGAGATACTGCCTCCGTCAGTCATCGCGTCGCGCGCGTTCATGACAAGATTCAGAATGATCTGCTCGACCTGGCCCGGATCTGCCTTGACATGATCCAGATCGGGGTGCAATTTCATCTCCAGCTCAATATCTTCTTTCAGCAGGCGCGACATCATTTTGTGCATGTCGGCAATGACGGCATTCAGGTCGAGCGCGCGCGGTTGAAGTATTTGCTTCCTGCTGAAGGCCAGCAATTGCCGCGTCAAGGCGCTCGCGCGATCCGCCGCGCGGCGAATATCCGCGACGTCGAACCGCGTGTCTTCGGAAAGGTCTTCGCGCGAGAGCATCAATTCCGTCGTGCCCAGAATTGCCAGAAGCAGGTTGTTGAAGTCGTGCGCAATCCCTCCAGCGAGTCGGCCGATAGCTTCCATCTTCTGCGCTTGAATCAACTGACTCTCAAGCTCTTTTGCCTTTGTCACGTCGATCATCAGAACCATGACGCCGGTCACGCTTCCATCGGTCTCGATGATAGGAGCCGTCCAGAATGCGAGCGTGATTTCAGAGCCGTCTTTTCGCTGGATCGTGAGTTCCTGCCCCGCCACTCGATTTCCCTCGAAACAGTTTCGCGCGAGGTCTTCGATTGGAGAGCCGTCAGTCGTATAGGTGCTTAAGCGAACGCCAAGCACGTCCCTGCGTGGGCACCCCAGAAGGAACTCTGCCGCGGGGTTCCACGTCGATACGCGCAGGCTTGGGTCGAACACCACAATCGCCGCGGGAGAGGCTTGCACTACGGCACGCAACATGGCGTACGTCTCGCGCAACACGCGCTCTGTCTTCAGGCGCTTATCGGAGTCGACCTGGTTGCGCAGACGCTCCTGGGTCTCGTGCAGGGCGCTTTCCGATTGCTCCACGGCACGGATGTCGTTAAGCACGGTATCCAGTCTGGATTCGGGGTCCAGGGATTCCAGGAATTCACCGGTTTGAATGTAGTAGCGATTGCGGCAGACTGCGCCGCGCGAATACACGGCAGGATACATGCGAAGCAGATCGATGGGATCGTAGCCCGGATACTGCTCTGTTTCCAGGGCTTCTAATAGAACGAGTTTATTTGTTTCACAGACTTCGCGGACACTCAACACCCTGTCCTGCGCCATTTGCAGAAACGTTTCCTGCGCGTCCGGCAACGTGGGGTTGACCACGACCACCCAGGTTTCCCGGCCCGGGGAGCCTGCGGTAAGACGGGACAAGGGCGTCCCCGACGAGTCGACCGTATTGGCGCGATCCGCGATGATCAGCGTGCCCGACAACATGGCGGCCTCGGCGTCCAGTCCGCAGCGCGAAAGGCCTTCAAGTAGAGATTCGGTGGGAACGCCATCTGTAACCAGGACACAGCGGCCCGATCGCTCGATTCCGGCGCCGACAAACTCGGCAAGGACAGCTTCTAATTCGGTTCGGTTTATGGACACGCTTCCGACTCGCGCGGGGCACGGAAGTCTCTTGAATTCTGTCAAACGAGGAACCCTCTCGCCTCATGTACTTCTACCGAGCAACCAACGAGTCCCTTCCTCACTCGTGGTACGCGTGGCGTCTCGCGACACTTACGCGGTCGGGGGAGCCCGATCCCGGACAGGGACGGAACGAGCACAGCCGACGGGGAGTTCGCACAGCATTCTCTCCGCCGTAGACCGGATTATAACAGATTATCCGCGAATAGGGTAGTCCGCAAATTCCGGTATTCTAGCAAATCCTTCACCAATCTACCCGGCCAGTCTATTTATCCCTGGAGAAGCGAAATAGTTACTTCTCCTAGGTAGCCTGACTCACTGGCTGCCCCCGGCTAGGGGAGCGAGCAATCGGCGCAGTGCAGAAAGGCTCAAAAAGGCGGCCTGCGCCGGAGGTTTCTTGCAAGATGAAAGTGCGAAAAACGGCAGTGAAGAACAAGGGGCTTGAAATTTGCCGAGAGTTATTGTATAACGGGTATAGAAATCGTGAAAAAAATCACGATTTTTTCGGGCGGTTGGTAGTTCCTCGGTCCGTCCGGGCGTCTTAAAGGGGGTTCCGTTTCCAGGTTTGTGTAGGCAACTATATGCCAAATAAGGAGTTGGGGGTATGGCAAAGATCCTGATCGTCGACGATGATCCCGACATCACGGAAGCCGCGTCTCTCTTTCTCGAGAAGGAGGGCTATGAAGTCGCCAGTGCGCACGACAAAGCTTCCGGGATGGCAGCCGTAGAGTCATTCAAGCCGGATCTCATCATCTTGGACGTGATGATGGAACAACCGGACGACGGAATGACGATGGCACAAGAACTTCGCCGCAAAGACTTCAAGTCACCCATTCTCATGCTGACCAGCATCGGCATGGTGACGGGCTTGCAGTACGGCAGTGACGACGACCTTGTGCCTGTGGAGGAATTCCAGGAGAAGCCCGTCGAGCCCGCCACGCTCATCGCGAAGGTGAAGCGCCTTCTCGAAAAGAAGAAGGAGGGGTAGTTGATGTTTCAGACCCAACAAGACAAGCTCAACCAGGACATCCAGAGATGGGGAGACGAGTTCGGGCGTACGCGCAGCGCGCTGATCCCCATTCTGCAGGAGATACAGGCGAAGTATTTCCACGTCTCCGAACACGCCATGCAAGTGGTCGCGAACATGCTCGACATTCATCCGGTCGAGGTATACGGCGTGGTCTCCTTCTACAGTTTTCTCGACCATCGCCCCAAGGGGAAGTTCATCATCCGGCTGTGCCGCACCCTTTCCTGCGCGATGCAGAACAAAGACCGGGTCGCGCGTCAGCTTGAGAACGACCTGGGCATTTCGTTTGGCGAAACGACGCCGGACGGCCGGTTCACGCTCGAGTGGGCGAACTGCATCGGCATGTGCGACCAGGGGCCCGCGATGCTCGTGAACGATCACGTGTTCACGCGCGTGACGCCGGACAAGGTCCACGACATACTCGATGGGTGCAGGCGGGCCTTTGGGGTGTTCGCCACGGAGAAACGGCAGGAGTACCTCGTATGAACGTAACGCTGGATCGGGCTGCCGGCATGCACAATACCAAGACGGGTCCGCTGACCTTCGGCAGCGCAAGAATCAACGCGGGCCTGCAACACGCCGTTAAGAAACACCGGAGCGAAATCATCGCCGAAATCAGCGCGTCGGGCATGAAGGGACGCGGCGGCGCGGGCTTCCCCACGGGCGTCAAATGGAATTTGGCGGCGGCCGCAAAAGACGAACACAAGTACGTAGTCTGCAACGCCGACGAAGGCGAGCCGGGCACCTTCAAAGACCGCGTCATTCTCACCGAGTACGCGGATCTCGTGTTCGAAGGCATGTCCATTGCCGCGCTCGCAATCGGCGCAAAGCACGGCATCATCTACTTGCGCGGCGAATACTCGTATCTTCGTCCTCTTCTGGAAGCCATCTTGCAGCGCAGGCGCAACGAGGGGCTTTTGGGCGAAAACATCCTCTCTCGCGAAGGGTTCACGTTCGACATCGAGATTCGCATGGGCTCCGGCGCCTATGTGTGCGGTGAAGAAACCGCGCTCATCGAGTCGCTGGAAGGTCACCGCGGCGAACCTCGCAATCGTCCTCCATACCCCGTAGACACGGGTTATCTCGGACATCCCACCGTGGTGAACAACGTCGAAACGCTCGCGTGGGTCGCGTGCATCCTTGCGAAAGGCGCGCACTGGTTCAAGAGCATTGGAACGGACAAGTCCACGGGGTTGAAGCTGTTCAGCGTATCCGGCGACTGCGAACACCCCGGTGTGTACGAGTTTCCGATGGGCATCAGCGTGGCCGACTTGCTGAAAGAAGTCGGCGGAGAAGATGCGAAGGCGGTACAGATTGGCGGCGCGTCCGGCCATTGCGTACCGGCTTCGGAATTCGCGCGCACCATCGCCTATGAGGACATCCCCACGGGCGGTTCCATCATTGTGTTTGGACCCGATCGGGATATGGTAGACGTCTCGCGCAACTTCTTGGAGTTCTTCGTGGAAGAATCGTGCGGCCAGTGCACCCCGTGCAGGGTGGGCTCGGCGAAGCTGTTGGAGGGTGTGGAGAAGCTCTCGAAGGGCGCGTGTTCCATGCAGTATCTGCGGGAACTTCGCGGCCTCGGCGAGACCATGCAACTCGCCTCCAAATGCGGCTTGGGCCAGTCCGCGCCCAACGCGTTTCTTTCCATCGTTGCGCACTTCAAAGACGAACTCATGGGCCGGATTGCCGCGGCTCCCGGTGAGAAGGAGTAAACCATGTCCGATTCCACTACATTCGGAAAAGACGTTTCTCGCGCGCCCGTTAGCCAGCGCGGGCAGACGATTGATTTAAAGGGCGCCGACTCGCAAGCAATCGGCGCGAAAGTGACGGTCGATATCGACGGAAGGACTGTCAAAGTGCCTGTGGGCACGACCATCCTCGAGGCATGCAAGCAGTTAGGGATAAAGATCCCCACCTTGTGCCACCACGAGGATCTGTGCGTGGCGGGCGTGTGTCGTATATGCGTCGTCGAGGTTGACACGCAGCGCGCACTCCAGGCGTCATGCGCGTTTCCCATCACGTCGCCGATCAAGATCAAAACGCACACGCGCAAAGTGCGTCAGGCTCGCCGGCACATCCTTGACCTGCTGCTGTCCGATCACTACGGCGAATGCTATGCGTGCGCCCGCAACAACAACTGCGAATTGCAGAGCCTTGCCAAGGAATACGGCGTGGACTTCTTCCGCTTCGGGCACCCGACGGAACCGAAGTACGAGATCGATTGCTCCAGCCATTCCGTGGTCCGCGACATGAACAAGTGCATTCTGTGCCGCCGCTGCATCCGCACGTGTATCGACTTCCAGGAAGTCGGCGTGTTGGAAGTGGAGAATCGCGGCGCGGAAACGCGCGTCGTTACGTTCATGGACAAGCCGCTGGGTGAGGTGGTGTGCATCAATTGCGGACAGTGCATCAACCGGTGTCCCACCGGCGCGTTGCGCGCCAACGATCCCACGGATGACGTGTGGGCGGCCATCGACGATCCAACCAAGCACGTGATCATGCAGACGGCGCCCAGCCCGCGCGCGGGCATCGGGGAATGCTTCGGGCTCCCGCCCGGACGCGCCCTGACCTTCGAGATGAACACGGCGCTGCGCCTGTGCGGGTTCGACAAGGTGTTCGACACGAACTTCACGGCGGACCTCACGATCATCGAAGAAGGCACAGAACTCCTGCTGCGCTTGAAGAAGGCGCTGGTGGACAAACAGCCGGTCGCGCTGCCGCAGCTAACGAGTTGTTCGCCGGGATGGGTGAAGTACCTGGAGCACTTCTATCCCGACATGATCGACAATCTGTCGTCCGCGAAGAGTCCGCAACAGATGTTTGGCGCGTTGATCAAAACGTATTACGCCAAGCTGAACAAGATCGATCCGAAGGACATCGTATCGGTTGCGCTCATGCCGTGCTCGGCCAAGAAATTTGAGTGCAACCGCCCCGAGATGTGCGACAGCGGTTACAAGGACGTGGACTACGGCCTGACGACCCGCGAACTGGGGAAGATGATCAGCGAAGCGGGTATCTACCTGCCGGAGTTGGAGAAGTCTGACTTTGACGATCCGTTCGGCACCGCTACGGGTTCCGGCGTGATCTTCGGAGCGACGGGCGGCGTCATGGAAGCGGCGCTGCGCACGGTGGTCGAACTGGTCACGGGGAACAAGGTCGAGAACTTCTTCGACCACGCGGAGATCGTCCCCGTGCGCGGTTTCGAAGGCATCAAGTACGCGGAACTTCCGATTAAGGAAGTAGGACCCGTGCCCGACATTCTGAAAGGGTTGTTCAAGGATTGGAAGTGGCTCAAGGGCGCGACCCTGAAGGTGGCCGTGGCTCACGGAACCGCATACGCCAAGAAGGTTATGGACGACGTGAAGGCGGGCGGCAAGTTCAGTGAATGCCACTTTATCGAAGTGATGGCGTGTCCGGGCGGCTGCCTGGGCGGCGGCGGCCAGCCGATTCCGACCAGTCCGGCTATCCGCGCGGCGCGCGCTGAAGCAATCTACAGTGAAGACCGGGCGTACTCGGTGCGCAAGTCGCACGAAAACCCTGCCGTCACGAAGGTGTATAATGAGTACTTGACAGACGGTCCCTGTGGGCACATCAGTCACAAGCTGTTGCACACCCACTATACGGCCCGAGGCAAGTACATAGAGTAACCGAAGGGACAGCTGCAGTCCGGCTGTTTATTGTGTCGCATAGGCCTCATCGGGACAGGCCCAGCGGAAACGGAAGGCTTTCGCTGGGCCTGTTGGAACTTTATTTCGGGATGAGGCCGTGTGTGGCAGGCTCCATAGAAATAGAAAAGGTACGGTGATTTCTGATGAATACGACAGATACGGTTCCTATCGACGAAGAACGAATTGAGGCGACCCTGCAACACGGCGCAAGAAAAGACGCGGCGTGTGTGCGTGAAGTCTTGGCAAAAGCGTTCGAGCTTAAAGGACTGAACGCGGACGACGTGGCCACGTTGATGGCCGTGAGCGACCCGCAGTTGCTGTCCGAACTCTTCGACACGGCGCGTCGCGTCAAAGAAGAGATCTACGGGCGGCGCCTCGTTCTCTTCGCGCCCCTCTATGTCTCCAATCTCTGCAACAACGAGTGCCTGTATTGCGCGTTTCGGAAGACAAATACCGACGTGAAGCGGCGCGCGCTCACGCAGGAAGAGATTGCCAACGAAACGAAGATCATCATCGATCAGGGGCACAAACGCATTCTGCTCGTGGCAGGCGAATCGTATCCCGATGAGGGGTTCCCGTATATCCTCAAGTCTATCGAGACCATCTACTCTGTCAAGAGCGGGCGCGGCGAGATCCGGCGCATCAACGCGAACGTTGCGCCCCTGACCCTGGAAGAATTCGAAGAGCTGAAGGCGTCCGGCATCGGCACGTATCAGTTGTTCCAGGAAACGTATCACCGCCAGACCTACGCGAGAGTGCACACGTCCGGCAAGAAGGCGGATTTCGACTGGCGCGTCTCTGCAATGGATCGCGCCATGGAATCCGGGATCGACGATGTGGGCGTGGGCATTCTGTTCGGGCTGTTCGATTGGCGCTTTGAGGTATTGGCCTTGATGCAGCATATCGAACATCTGGAAAAGAAGTTTGGCGTCGGGCCGCACACCATCAGTGTTCCGCGGCTCGAACCCGCCGTCGGCTCGAACATGGCCTCGCATCCGCCGCACCCTGTTTCCGACGTTGACTTCCGGAAGCTCGTCGCGATCCTTCGTTTGGCGGTGCCCTACACTGGCATCATCATGTCGACTCGCGAGACACCCAACATTCGCCGTGAGACGTTCGCGGTGGGTGTGTCGCAGATCTCCGCAGGCAGCCGCACGAATCCCGGCGGCTACGCCGAAGAAGAGTACGACGGCAGCCAATTCTCGCTCGGCGACCACCGCTCTCTCGATGAAGTCATTCGAGATATCGCCGAACTGGGGTACATTCCTTCGTTCTGCACGGCCTGTTACCGCCTGGGGCGCACGGGGGCCGATTTCATGGATCTTGCGAAGCCGGGCAAAATTAAGGATCATTGCGACGTCAACGCGCTCAGCACATTCCTGGAGTATCTCGAAGACTACGGGACGCCCGAGACGAAAGCGATCGGCGAAGCGTGCATCAAGCAGACGCTTCAGCGGTTTACCCCGTCTCGGCGGAACGTCTCCGAGGGCATGATGGAACGCGTGAAGAATGGCGAGCGCGATGTGTACGTGTAGCAGGATCGGAAATACCGTGCAACGTGAAGGGGGAATCGAATTCCATGGATAACCATTATATTCTCGGGGTGCATATCACGAACCGCGTCAAGAACGCGCGCGTGATTCAAGATTTGTTTTCTCAGTACGGCTGCAACATCAAGACGCGCCTCGGCCTGCATGAAGTCGACAAAAGCTTTTGCTCGCCCAATGGACTCGTCATTCTCGAGATGTTCGGCGAGGTGAGTCTGATTCAAGAGATGCGCGACAAGTTGAAGGCCGTCGAGGGTGTGCAAGTGCAGGAGATGATCTTCGACCATCCGAAATAGGGATGGCTTTCAGCAGCCCACGGATCGGCCTCCGGGAATCCGCGGCGGTCCGGAGTCTATCGCCAATTTCATAATCCACAATGGACACGACACATTCACATCGCGCGGAACATGACCTGTTAGGCGGCGTTTCCGTGCCCGCCGACGCTCTTTATGGCGTGCACACGGCGCGGGCGCTGGAGAATTTCCCCCTGGCGGGCCGTTCCGTGCATCCAGAGTTGGCGCGCGCGTTCGGCGTGGTCAAACTGGCATGCGCGTTGACCAATCACGCGCTCGGCGCGTGGGCCGCGGACCCGTCCAAGGCCGACGCCATTCTCCGAGCGTGCCGCGAGTTGGCAGACGGTTCGCTGGTCGAACACATCGTGGTCGACGCGCTGCAGGGTGGCGCGGGCACGAGCACGAACATGAACGCGAACGAATCGATCGCGAATCGCGCCCTCGAACTGCTGGGGCTGCCGCGCGGCGCCTACGACCGCGTGTCGCCGCTCGACGACATCAACCTGCATCAATCCACCAACGACACCTACCCCACGGCGTTGAAGCTGGCGGCAATTCGCCTGATCAAGCGTCTTGAGGAACGTGTTGTCGCGTTGCAGGAAGCCTTTCAAGCGAAAGAGAAGGAGTTCGCGCACATCGTCAAGGTGGGACGCACGGAGATGCAGGATGCCGTGCTTACGACGTTGGGCCGCGAAATGGGCGCGTATGCCGAAGCGTTCAATCGCGACCGTTGGCGCATCTTCAAGTGCGAAGAGCGGCTTCGCGTGGTGAACCTCGGCGGCACGGCCATCGGCACCGGCCTTGCCGCGCCGCGCCAATACATTTTCCGCGTAGTCGACACGTTGCGCGAACAGACCGGCATCGGTTTCGCGCGCGCGGAGAACCTGGTCGAAGCCACGCAGAACGCCGACGTATTTGTCGAGGTCTCCGGCATACTCAAGGCGTGCGCCGTGTCGTTGCTGAAGGTGAGCAGCGACCTGCGGCTGTTGTCTTCCGGGCCCGAGGCTGGGCTTGGCGAAATACGGATTCCCGCGCGGCAAGCCGGTTCGTCCATCATGCCGGGAAAAGTGAATCCGGTGATTCCGGAAGCGGTCAGCCAAGCCGCCATGCTGGTGATGGGCCACGATGCCGTCATTGCCCACGCATGTTCCCGCGGCGACCTCGAACTCAATGCCTTCCTCCCGCTGGTGGCGAATTGTCTGCTTGAGAGTTGCGACTTGCTCGCCAATTCGTGCGACATTCTGCGCAAGCACTGCGTGGAAGGAATCGAAGCCGATGAAGCTCGGTGCCGCGCGCACGTCGAAAGCTCAACCGCCATCGCCACGGCGCTGCTGCCCGCATTGGGCTACGACCGCATGTGTAAGGTCGTGACGCAGGCGAAAGACAAGGGCAAGACCATCCGCGAGATCGTGCTGCGTGACGGACTCCTAACCTCCGAACAGTTCAACGATCTCATCACCCCCGAGGCCGTTTGCCGATTGGGAACGCCCGACCTGAAGCGTTAACGCGCGTTCCGATGTCCTCGACCGCACGCCGGTTCTGACACATTGCCCACCACGCATTTTGTCCTCACCAAAAACAAGACCGGCGAGGGGGGCACCCTCGCCGGTGTGGATACTGCTAGGTCTCGCTGAAGCGGCTTATTTCTTCGTGCGGTATTCGATCTGGTGCAGGTCGACCGCGCGGCCTGGACCGCCAAACTTGATACCACTGTCGATCACGAAATATGTGCCGTCGTCGCCGTTGAGGCCGCCGGTGAATTCAAGGCCGTTCCGGTGCAGGAAGGACCCGTCTTCAAGCGCATCGCCGGTGAACAGGTGCTCGACGCCCAGCGCGATGTAGAAGTCTTCGGAGTAGTTGTAGCGCAGCCACAACAGCACCGTGGTGCCGATATCGTCGGAGCCTTCCTCGGAGAGGAAGCTGAGCGCGGGCGCAAGCGGAACGCGGAAGCGCCCGACCTTCCACATGGCCGGCATCTCGAACGGTTCATCGACCCACCACTTCGTGGCGGTGATGGATGCCGTGACAGACTCCGTCAACTGCGTCTCCGCGCCAACGCGGATGTGCTTGAAGTTCGACATGTCCTGACCGACATCGAGCGTCCAGCTATAGACCGTTCCGGAGAACAGGCGGTTGAACGACATGCTCGAATCGGGGCGATCGATCGGATTGATCCAATCGAGGAAATCCACTTCGCGGTTGTCTTCGCCGGACATCCAAGCGCCGCCTACCTTGACGCGCGGCTTCATGAAGATGTTCTCAAACGTGTGACCGACTTCCACGTCGACGCCCCACGCGTCCATGCGCGCGCTGTCGTCGCCGTAGGCGAATCCATTCGGAACGAACCGCGAGCCGACCGCGTCCATCTCGCCAAACTGATAGGCCGCTTCGATGTCGTAGTCCCAGCCCATCGCTTCGCCCCGTAGGCGCGTGCCTATGGTGTGGAGGTACGTCGGATCGTAGTTGTCGCGGCCGAAGAAGTCCTCGAACCATTCGACGGGAGCGGAAGCGTTGGTGTCGTTCAGGCTACGGCCATCGCGGACCAGGAAATAGTAGGCGGTCGCGTTCAGCCAATCGAAGGGCTTGAAGGTCGCGTGCGCGCCGTAGAAATCGACATCGCCGTCCTGCTCGCCTACGCCGCCTTCCGCGAGCTTGGTTGCCCACGCGTCGATTTCCCACAGGTCGCCGTGGTACATCAGACGGACGCCGTCGAACGTGATTGCCAGCGTACCGGAAATGTAGTCGCTGACCAGCCACCGCTTGTCAATCGCGAGTGGTTGACGGCCGATACGCAACGTCAGAGGCGTGTCGAACAGGTTCTCCACGTCGATGAAGGACTGCGTAATCTCGACGTCCGTTCCCGTGTTGGCCCGGAAGTCCGCGCCCGTAATGTAATCGGACCGGAAATCGTCGCCCCACAGGTCGAAGGATTCGACAACTATCGTTGCATTGACGTGATTGGTGAAATCGGCGTTAACGTTCAGAAGTGTCTTCTGTTCGACGATTTCGCGGTCGGTGACGCGCTCGTCGAAGATGTACCGGCTTCGGGTTCCGCCCAGACCGATCGGCCTCCTGGGCAGGAAGAATGTCGGTACCCGATCCAAGGACAAGCCGCCCGGCAGCGTGTCGTCGTACACGTTGTGCCAGTAGCGCGCCCGCAACCGGATTTCTCCGCCAACGGTGACGTTCTGTAGCTCTGCCTGAGCGTCAACCACCCCAGCGAACGACGCCATTTGCCCGACCGGCGTCAACGAGCCTACGGCGCATAGGCCAAAATGCAGAATGGCTCCCAGCGCCATTCCCGTGAGAAGCATCCCCACTATGCTTCTTCGTGAACCTACAGTGCTCCCCTTCATGGTCCCTCCTTCCGCGCATTCCCTAAACGTAAGTAATTAAAACAAAGGCCCTTAAGTCGGCGACATTCCTCCCACGGCTTGCCATGTCGCCGGGTATTCCCTGCGAGAAGCAAGTTTAGCGCGGCTTTCTTAGTTTCGCAAGTATTTATTTAGATAGGTGCCCGTGAACTAGCAAAAAATTCAATCCTATGCTCCGGAAATGCCCGCATCCTGGAGTTTAAGGAGGAGTCGATACCGAACAAACCATTGACAGAGTGCCTCGGATAGTCTGCTAGCGCCTTACATCTCTCCGCTGCGTGTGCTATACTCCGCTTCTTGCTGGCGGCTGTATCAAAACCGAGGTGTTTTCTCATGAAGGTCACATCGTATTTCTCGAAGGATCTCTTTCGCGGGAAGACTGTGTTTGTAACCGGGGGCGGAAGCGGCATCAATCTGGGTATTGCCAAGTGTTTTGCCGCTCTTGGAGCGTCCATCGGTATTTGCGGCCGGAATCAGGATAAACTGGATCGTGCCGCGGACGAGTTGCGCGCCCTCGGCGCGAACGTATCGGCCGTAGCGGCGGATGTGCGCGACTACGCCGCGCTTGAAGCCTCCTTGAGGCAATCCGAGGAGGCGCTTGGCCCGATGCAGACTCTGGTTTGCGGAGCGGCAGGGAACTTCCCGTGTCCAGCCGAGGCCTTGAGCCCTAATGGGTTCAAGGCGGTTGTGGATATCGACTTGCTCGGGTCGTTCAATGCGTGCCGCGCCGCCTTGCCCCAACTGCAGAAGACCCGTGGAAATGTGATCTTTATATCTGCGGGTCAGGCGTTTTTGCCCTATATGGCGCAGTGCCACGTGGGGGCCGCCAAAGCGGGGATCGACAACCTCATGCAGAACCTGGCGCTGGAATGGGGGCCTTACGGCATCCGGTGCAACAGTATTGCACCCGGTCCCATCGAGGAAACCGAGGGGTTTGAGCGGCTTCTCCCCGAGGGGATGCGCGATTCCTTTCGGGAAGCGATTCCGTTGCGCCGATTCGGCAGGGTGGAAGACATCGGTCAGTTGGCTGTCTTCCTTTCTACGCCGTTGGCCGACTATATAACAGGAACGCTGATCGTGGCCGACGGAGGGCAGAACCTTCCGGGGTCGGGGATCTTCGCGCATCTGTTCGCCCAGTCCGGGCAGTAGGACTTCACGGCGGGCAGGCCGGGGGCTGGATAAATTTGGGTCCGATGGACCCATTCCTGCATAATGTGTTACGGTTTATGGCTCATCAAACTGGCGGCGGCTTTTGTGCAGCGCAAGCACAAGGGCCGGAGGCTACATCCAGCCATTCCCATTCGTGGGGGCGGTGATACCGTCGACATCGCGTGACGGTCAAGCGGAGAGGGATCGTGGAAGTCTACGTTCGCAAACGCAAACCCTATTTGTCCTTCCGGCTGATACTCATCCCGGTGCTGGCTTTCCTGGCCGGTTTCGCCTTGTGTTACGGGCTTTATGGAAGGTCTCAGACACCTGCCCCGATAGACGTAAGCGAGAACACCAGCCCGGGACCCGAGACAACAGCGCCGGAGGCGACGCCTTCGGAGTCGGCCGGGCCTTCCAATCCGCCTGCGTCTATTTCCGGTGAACCTGCCGAGCCGCAGACGCCGCCCAGCGAAATGGATGCCCTTGAAGACTTGTGGCCTGCCCGCCATCTCATCGTGACAGTGCAAGGCACGAAGCTCGACGATGCAACGAAGACGTTGCTTGCCGATCTGAAACCCGGCGGCGTCTTGTTGACTTCGGCCAATATCGAATCGAAAGAGCAGACCGCCGCGCTGGTCACCGCGATCAAAGAGGCGGTGGGTCTCGGAACGGATATCGCCAGTCTGCCGATCATCGCTGCCGACGATGAAAGCGAAGTGCTGAAGAAGCTTGGTTTGAAGAAGAACCTGAGCCCGCCTGAAGTCGCCAAAGAGTGTCAGAAGAAAGGCGATCTCGAGTATGCCCGAATGGCCGGGCGCACTGTCGGATCCGTGTGTGCGAGCGCCGGTATTGGCGTCTTGTTGGGACCTTCCCTGGACATTTACGAGCCGACTGCGGGCGACGCGATGAAATCGCTCACGTTCGGTTCTGATTCCGGTATGGTTACCGCAATAGGCTTGGCGTTTGCCGACGGATTAACGTCCGCGGGCGTTATCCCTGTTGTGAAGCACTATCCCGGCATTGGCGGTTGCCCGGAGGATCTGAACGACAAACCGGCGCTGAACAAGAAGTCCACTTCCGAATTGGCGGAAGTCGTGTTTCCGTTCCAGCAGGCGGCGAGCGTCAAGATTCCGGGGATCCTGGTTTCGCACATTCTCGTTCCCGCGCTCGACGACAAGAATCCCGATCGCCCCGCGTCGATTTCTCCGGTGATCGTGGGCCGCAACGTGCGCGAAGAGATGTGGGACTATCGCGGCGTGGTCATCGCGGATGACATGTCGCTTGGCGCGATCGCGAAGACCGTCCCGCTCGACAAGGCAGTCATCGCGGCGTTGAAAGCCGGTTGCGATGCCGCGATTGTGCAGAACGTCTCTCCGGAAGCGCTGCACGGCGTGTGCGCGGCAATTGAAGCCGCCGTGACCGCCGGTGACGCTGCGCCGGCCGATGCTGTGACGCAGCCTGAGCCCGGCAAGATCTATGAGGAAAACCCCACGCTGTCGCGCGCAACGTTGTCCAAGAGCAAGAAGCGGTTGGATGGCTGGCAGCAATGGCTGAAGGCGCCTCCTCGCCTTGAAGGAACCTTGCGTCAGCTTCCGAAGAAGGACGACGCGAAGACCGATGCGGATGCAACGGCGCCGGAAGGTAGTGCCGCGCCTGGCACCGAGATTGTTCACGTCGTTGAAAAGGGCGACATGCTGTCGAAGATCGCGTCCAAATATGGCGTAACGACGAAGCAGATCGTGAAGTGGAACGATCTGAAGAAGACGAGTGTCCGCGTCGGACAGAAGCTGAAAATTTACCCTGCCGGAGAACCCACAGAATCCGCACCGGCTCCCGAGACTCCGGCACCGGCTCCCGAAACTCCGACTCCAACTCCCGAGCCTGCGGCGCCGGCTCCCGAAACTCCGACTCCAGCTCCCGAGCCTCCGGCGCCGGCTCCCGAAGCCCCTGCGCCAGCGCCTGCGGAGCCCGTTGCAGCGCCCGAGCCCGCGCCTGCCGCACCTGCTCCTGAGACTGCGCCGGATCCGAGTGTGCCGCCGACGGCGCAGCCGCCGGACGAGGAGCCGCCTCACGAGGCGACAGCTCCCGCCCCGCAAGGTACCAAGGCTCTGACGCACAAGGTCAGGCGCGGGGAGAATCTGGCGAACATTGCGAAGAAGTACAATGTCACCTACCAAGACCTAATGGAATGGAACGGCCTGCCTGATACGAGTCTGCAGGTGGATCAGTTGCTTATCGTAAACGTGCCGCAGAACTTTACGCCCCCCGAGGAATCGGATGCGGAAGAAACCCAACCGGCTCCAGCAGAAACGCCTCCCGCCGAAGCGGCAGCACCTGCGCCTGCGCCTCCTGCCGATGCCGATACTTACTCCGTCGAGCGTGGTGACAACCTTTCGAAGATCGCGGACAAGTTTGGAGTCACCGCGGACGACTTGAGGAAGTGGAACGCGTTGGAGAGCGACAGTCTGCAGGTTGGCGACAAACTGCGGGTGAAAGCACCGGCCACGCCGTAGCGCTATCAGTCACACGTAGTTGAGCCCGTACCAAAGGCCAGGTATGGGAAATACCCTGCCGAGCAGTCCATCCGGCATGGCGCGATCATGATTCCCGAAGATGAACTCTGCCGCCGCCGCTTTTCCCGATACGGTGCAGGATTCCCCGCACACGGAAAACGTGACGGCTTCGCCATCTTGCGTGACACGAAGATCGTGCGCGGCCTTCATGCCGATACGCGTCTCGAACCAGGGACGCATCCGCTCGATTAGCTGCGGTATGTTGAGCAAGAGCAGTGTGCCCATCGAGTGATTGGTCTCTGGACGGCCGCCGGCGTCCACCAGCCGTTGGCGCAGGTACGGCTCTTCTGCTTGAACGTGGATGCCGATGGAATCCGCGCCGGACTGCACCGCAACGTTCCACAAGGCGCCCGCGACTGCGGTCTCGTCGCCCGCGTGTTCCACGACAAAGACCTCCGAGTCATCGGCGGGTTTGTAGGAGGCGATGTAAGCGCACGGCACGTCGTCAACACGAACCACCCAGAGGTCAGCGATGTGCGTCATGCAGGAACGAGAGCGAAGGAACCATTCCCAGTCGTCGCGTGTGCGTACGAACCGCGCCGATTTGCGCGCGTAGGCGCGTTCGCAGAATTCGATATCCGATTCCGAGAAGGGAGCGATGGACAGGTCTTCGCGCGGCAATCTTCGCGCGTCGTCCAAACGCAACGAGACACGATGGTCCCGGCCAACATCCGCCGCGCCGACCCGGCGATACATGCCGAGTCCGCCGGATATCATCATGAAGTCCACACCGGCCGCAATCGCTTGGTCACAAGCAGATTGCAGTAACGTGGACGCGAGGTGTTGATTGCGATACTCGGGGTACGTCGACACCGCGCCGATGCACGCCACTTGAACGAGACTTCCCGCGAGCGATGCCCAACGTTGCGTTCTGCCAACGTGGGAAATCACGCGGCCCGCTTCCTCAAATACCAACAGATTGCCGCAGTTCTGTTCGTTGAACAGTTGCGGGAAGAATTGGAACATGTCGTTGGCCGAATCCGGAAGAAATACGCTGTTCACCAATGCTCGGAGCGACGGAAGCTCTTCGACTCGAACAGGCCGTGGACCAGTCATGTTCCCTCCTTAACAACCGTCTCACGGTATGCGTTCAGCTCCGCTTCGATCGTTCCGTACAGTTCATGCACCTTGGCAGGCATAGACTGAGCATCGGGGACGCCGGTCTTTCGGAAGTCGTTCGGAATGACCATTATTCGTGTATTCGCCAAGCCAACGGCATGCGCCAAATAGAAGAGTTCTTCAATGGCCGCATCGCCAATCGCCATGCATCCCACGGACGCACTTTTGCCGTGAATATAGATGTCGCCGCCAAGATTCGTGCGTCCTTCTTCCCTTGCCCATGATTTGTCAAAAGCATTGGGATAGCCGACGCGAATGGAAAGATGAAACGAACTGTTGGGATTTAGAACCGTCAGCGGATAGATGCCTTCCGGTATCTGCAGGTCGCCTTCTCGGAGCTTCGGGCCGGGCTTGCCGCTGTATGCGGTGAGCGCAAGCGTCGCAAGTTTGTGAGCAGGCGCGCCGTCCGCCCAGACTTCGATCATTTTGTCTTCCTTTATGCAAACCAGCGTGACGGACTTGGGTGGAAAAGCCACGCCCTGCTGCGCGCAGTGGTCGCGCCAAACGGCGCCCGCTCTCGGCTCCAACTCCGCAATGACGTCTGCAATGTTTCGCGATCCCATGAGCCGATAATACAGCGGAACCCAGTACGAACGCCCGAATACGGAGACCATCGCGCCAACGGTCAGAAGTAATAGAAGGCCCCCGAGAAACTTCGGTCGCAATGTGCCCGGCCCCATGAAAAACATGCCCCAATCTTGCTACACTTCGAGTCAATCACCGAAACGTCAAGGAGCAATACATGATCTTCGTCAAGACCTTTAAAGGATACGAGGACAAGCCTGCCGAAATCGACAACGCCGTCAACACCTGGATTCTCAGGAACAAGGTCGAGGTTGTTGGGCTTCAAACCGTGCTCAGCCACGAACACGGTGGCCGGGCGGGGTCTGGCGATCTCCTGTTTACGGTGATGTACAAGGCCGATCAGCCTATCGCGTAATTCCGCGCCGAGCGGAGATTCCCACGACTACGTCCACACACCTCTATGCTTCAAAGCTGGAGATATGAATCGGCCGCGCTACTTCGTCACGGGGACAGATTTCTCCTCCACAGGCAAATAGGACTTTGGACGCAACTCATCGAAGGCTTTCAGCGGCTCGGCATACGAATTCACGATGTCGCTTGCTGAAGCGCCTTGCTCAATGCGTTTCCGGAGATCGCCCGAACCCGTGAGCACATCGAAGTGTTCGCTCCATTTGAGGCGCCGTCCGTGTTTTCGATGGATGGCCGAAATCAGCGCGACGGCTGCCGTGAACGGGCGTGCCGTCGCGCGATCCGTGATGCGAACACGAATGCCCCTGCACGACTCATCCATGAACCGCGGACTTGACGCCTTGCCCGGAAGACTGCGCGGGGTGTATTCGATCGGCTCAAGACTGCAACCGGGCACGTCGGACTCGGACAACGAATGGATGACCTGTTTCGCGTCGAGCCACGGCGCGCCAACGACTTCAAACGGCGTATCCGTGCCACGGCCTTCGTTGAGATTCGTGCCTTCAAACAGACACATTCCAACGTAAAGCAGCGCCGTGTTGGGATTCGGGATATTGGGCGAAGGGGGAATCCACGGCAGCGCACACTCGTCGAAGTAGCGAACCGGTTCCCATGCGTCGAGCGTCTTGATGTCGAGCGAGACTTTGCCGCTGAGCTCGTACTTCTGGAAGTAGGCCGCGACTTCTCCCAGCGTCATCCCGTGCCGGATGGGAACCTTCCCCCAACACACCGGACTGGTAGCACTTGTCGCGACGGGACCTTCCAGTACGTTTCCGCCGACGGGATTGGGGCGGTCCAGCACGATCACCGTCACGCCTGCGGCGGCACAGGCTTCCATGCACGCTTTCATCGTCGCCGCGTAGGTGTAGTACCTTGAACCAACGTCCTGCAGATCGACCAGGAAGTAATCGACCCCTTTCAGTTCTTCGGGAGTGGGCGCAGTCCGATTGCCGTACAAGCTGATCAGCGGAACGGCGCCCTTTTCGGATCCCACTTTTTCTCCGGCCTCGGCGGTTCCCCGCAGGCCGTGCTCCGGGCTATACAAGACTTGGAGCGTCACGTCTGGAGCGAGCTTGAACACGTCGAGTATGTGCCGCCCCAATTGGTCCACCGCAGCATGGTGCGTCAATAGCGCGATGCGCTTGCCTCGAAACGGATCGAAGTCTTCGCGGACGAGACGGTCCAGCCCCGAGTGCGCGTTGGTTGTGTTGGGGTAGGCCGCGCGTGACACGCCGATGGAGAACACGTTGCGCAACGTTTCGTTGTCGCGGGTTGTTCTCGATGGGTGGCAGGTGTTGGCGAGTTGAATGGCGAAAAGACCCGTCTTGGCGTCAGTCCAAAGGCTTGTGCCGGTCCACCCCGTGTGCCCAAACGCCGTGCGCGAGGTCAGGAAGCCCCAGTTCTTCGAAGTCCAGGGGTCCAGTTGCCAGCCTATGCCCTGCCAAGGCCAGACGGGAGTCTGATCCAGGCGCAACATGGTCTCAAGCGTCTCTGGTTTGAGTATCTTTCCTGCAAGCAAGGCACGCACGAACTTCGCGATGTCATCCGCCGTGCTGAAGAGGCCCGCGTGTCCGGCGATTCCTCCGATGGCAAACGCGTTCTCGTCGTGCACTGCGCCGCGCAGGATCCGTTTTCGCCACGCGCACTGCTCCGTCGGCGCGCAACGCGCCGCCAGTTCCTTTGGCGGCTTGTACATGGTGTCGCGCATCCCCAATGGCTCGAAGATGCGTTTGCGCGTGAACGACGCCAGCGAATCGCGCGCCGTCAGTTCGACGGTGCGTCCAAGCAGCAGGAATCCCGCGTCCGAGTACTTCCAGCGCGTGCCCGGCGGCCACTTCAGCGGCTCGCCCGCATATTTCTGAAGCATTTCATCCACGGAGTCGCACTCTTTGTAGAAAGGCATCAGCGCGACCAGTCCCGACGTGTGCGTCAGGCAGTGGCGGATGGTAAACGCGCCAAACGCGGGAATGGGCACGTAGTGCGACGCGGGCGCATCGAGATCGATCTTGCCCTCTTCATGCAGCAACATGATCGACGTTGTTGTCGCAATTACTTTGGTGAGCGACGCGAGATCGTAGATCGTATCTTTCGTGGCAGGTTCTTCGCGCGGCTTCACGGCGCGATTGCCAATCGCCTCAAACACGTACGTCTTTTCGGAGTCTCCTACATAGACGACAGCGCCCGGACTTTTGGAGTCCTCAACAGCCTTCACCGCCGCGGACCGTACAGATTCGATTTGGAGTTCGGTCATCAGGTTCTCTTTCAGTCGATTAGTGCATTGCGTAGCGATTCAGGCATAGGCATAGCTTCTCGTTTCTCCGGCTCGATACATGCCAGTTCCGCGCGCGCACGCGCCAGCACGACACCGTCGCCGATACGCGTGATCGCGTAATGACGCACGAAGCGGTCCTCTCCTGCGTCGGAAACCCAGGTGGCCACCTCCAGGTCGTCCGCCAGCACGGCGGGTTGCCGGTACTCGATGCGGTGCTTCCTCGCAATCAACCATACGCCCTCCGCGCGCATGCGCTCCGGTGTCCAGCCTGCGCTTACCGCGGCCTCGACGGCGCAATCCTCCGCGTACGCGAGGTAGACCGTGTTGTTTACGTGCTGCGCGGGGTCTACATCACGCCAGCCAACGCGCCGGTGTTGCTTGAACACACGCCCCGCGGGGGCAGGCGGATCGGGAAAACGTTCGCGGTTGTTGTTGGCGCTGCCGCCGCCCGACGCAAGAAACATTTCGGTGAATTCGTCGGGGATTCGCGCCGGTTTGCCGGTTTTGACATCGAGGTAGGCCCAATCCGTTGCGGCCCGCGCCACAACCTCGTTGGAGTTCGAGTTCCGCAGTTCGTAGGCGCGTTTTGACATCACCTTGCGCACGTTCTCGACCCATGTCTTTACAACGACGGAATCGCCGTAGCGCACCGGGCGGAGATACTCGATCTCGGTGTCGCGCACGAGCCAAACGGTACCGCGCTCGGCGTACCACGGGCCGTCGAAGCCCAAGGAGGCCGACGCGTCCATCGCCGTTTCCTGGGTGTAGCGCAAATAGCTGGTATAGAAAGCGTCTTCGTATGCGTCGCACTCGTAGTGGCGCACGCGAAACGTTCGCTCGAATTCGACCTTCATGCTCTTCCTTGATGGTTCGCCGCGTTTCCTTTTGAATCGCGGGATCTTTACGGTTTTGGAGGGGTCGCGTCAATGGCGCGTTGCAACACGCGCCCCGGCAAGCCTTTGCGCAATCTGCGCAAAGTGCGATAGGCCTCCGATTCGACTCAACAACAACAATCATACACTCCGCTATTGAAGCGGAAACAGAACCCAAGTATACTATTTCGTCTTCAGGAACGGCTGCCTGCATTTGTCACCGCCTGTACACGAAGGATTAAATCGCCCCCATGACTTCCCCAGACAAGATTCGTAATTTGGCTATTGTTGCCCACATCGACCACGGCAAGACGACGCTGATCGATTCGATCTTCCGCGCCGCGCACACGTTTCGCGAGAACGCGCGCGTTGCCGAGCGTGTGATGGACAACAACGAAATCGAGCGGGAGCGCGGTATTACCATTCGCTCGAAGCATTGCACGGTTGAGTGGGGCGGATACCTTATCAACATCATCGACACGCCCGGTCACGCTGATTTCTCGGGCGAGGTCGAGCGTGTGCTGTCGATGGTCAATTCCGTGTTGCTGCTGGTCGATGCAAACGAAGGACCCATGCCGCAGACGCGCTACGTGCTGATGCGCGCGCTTAAGCTTGGCCTGAAGCCGATTGTCATCGTGAACAAGGCCGATCGACCCAACGCGGACAGCGTCAGCGCGCTCAATAAAACGTTCGATCTGTTTCTCGAGTTGGGCGCTTCCGACGAGCAGGCGGATTTCCCGGTCTTGTACGGCTCAGGCCTGCACGGCTGGTTTGTGCGCAATCTGGTAACCGATGACCGCTCGGGCATGGATGCCTTGTTCGAGACTATCGTCGAAAAGGTCCCTGCGCCCAACGTGAATCTCGACGCGCCATTTCTGATGCAGGTCTGCACGATCACCTGGAAAGACCACATCGGCCGTGTCGGATGCGGACGCGTTTTGCAGGGCCGGTTGCGCAAAGGACCTAACTTCATTCGCACGACAACACGCTGGAAAGGCTACGACGATGCGCATGGTTGGGAGATCGTTAACGTTCAGGAAGAACGCGCCACACACCTATGGGTAACGCGCGGCCTGGAATCCATCGATACCGACGAAGTGTGCGCGGGCGACATCGTATCCATCGCGGGACCCAAAGACATCCATATCGGCGACACGTTCTCCGCGCCCGAATTGGAGAACCCGGCGTTGCCGCCGCTTGAGATCGAGGAGCCCACCGTGTCCATGCTGTTCTGCGTGAACACGGGTCCTTTTGCCGGACAGGAAGGCAAGGCCGTCACGTTGCGCCAGATCAAGGAGCGGCTTGACCGCGAGTTGCGCACCAACGTTGCGTTGCGCGTGGAAGATCTCGGGCGCGCCGATGGCGTGAAAGTGAGCGGACGCGGCGAGCTTCACCTCGCCATTCTCATCGAAGAGATGCGGCGCGAAGGACTCGAGCTGTGCGTTTCCGCTCCGGAGATCATCACGCACACCGACGATAACGGCCAGTTGCTCGAACCGATGGAAGAGCTGATCATCGATGTTCCCGGCGACTACCAGGGCGTGGTGATCGAGAAGATCTCCAAGCGGAAGGGCGAGTTGTTCAACATGCACAACGCGGGCACGGGCCTGCTGCGGCTTGAATTCAAGATCCCGACGCGCGGTCTGATCGGCTATCGCAACGAATTCCTCACCGACACGCGCGGACTTGGCATTATGTCGTCGCGTTTCACCGGCTACGAGCCGTGGTGCGGCGAAGTCGTCGCGCGCCAGCGCGGGTCGATGATCAGCATGGACACGGGCGAGATCACAAGTTACAGCCTGGACAATTTACAGGAGCGCGGCACGCTGTTCGTCAAGCCGATGGAGCGAGTCTATACCGGCATGATCATCGGCGAGAATTCGCGCCCCGGCGACCTGCCGTGCAATCCCACGAAACGGAAAGCGCTCACCAACCACCGCGCCGCGGGCAAGGACCACGTTGCGCAGCTTGACGTGCCGCGCACGCTGACGCTGGATACGGCGCTGGAATGGATTGCGCCGGACGAGTTGGTGGAAGTGACGCCGCAGTCCATTCGCGTGCGCAAGGCCGTGCTTGATCACGAAGAGCGCAAGCGCATCGAGAAGCGCACCGCGGCATTGGCCGGGTAGCGATTCTACGGATTCGGTTCTTCCTCGTAGAACCACGAGACCGGAATCGAGCGAAAGCGCGTCGCGATCCGCTTGGCATTCGTGTCATGGACGTAGTAACTCATCAACGCGCGATCGTTCGCGAATATCAAGCTTGTATACGCAAAGGCCTGATCCGCGCGCGTCTCGATGTCCCGCGTTGTCGACCAAGTCTTGCCTTCGTCTTTCGATATGGCCGAGGAAAGCGGGGTCCGCTGACCACCGTGGTCCGCGTTAGCATCCGTGACGGGATTGAAGATTAGAAGCCAGTCGCCGGTTGACGGAATGCGCCGCAGCGTGGACGGGGCCTCCGGCGCGGCTGGACCAAACGGCTCGGCGCCACCCCACGAATCGCCTCCATCCTGCGAGACTGCCGCATAGTTGCGGCCGGTCTGTGTGCGAATCAGCATCAACACGCTTCCATCCTTGCGCTCAATCACTTCCGGTTCCATTGCGCCGCGCTTGGGCGCATCGACAGAACCCGTGCCCGCAGTCCACGTTCTTCCCTGATCGTCGCTGATGAAGCACAGGGACGTGTAGTGATTCACTTTGCCCGAGTCAGAGGTCCAGGCAACAGGGCAAAGCAGACGCCCCGTGCTAAGGCGCACGACGCGGTCGTTGTTCATGACGTGGTAACCGGGGCGATTCGTAACGCAGAGCGGTTCTGACCACGTCTTGGCCTCATCGGTGCTGGTGCGCAGGTAGACCTTCAAATCCACTTCGCTGTTGGTCACGAGATAGAAGAGACCGATGGGTCCCGCACCACGTTTGCCGTCGGGCGTGCGCTCGGCAGTCAGTCGCTGGAGGCTGGCCGACATCACATTTTGCGTGCCCACATTCTCTTGAATAACAACCGGCTCCGACCACGTGCTGCCTCCATCGCTCGAAATGCGCGACACGATGTTCGCCGCCGCTTCGTCAGCCAGGCCGCCGTAGAAGCGCGTGCCGACGAGATACAACCGCCCATCGGTTAACTCAATGATCGAGCCTTCGCTGTTGCGCGGGTATGTCTCGCTATCGGGAAACACATCCACGTGGAAACCGGGGCCTTGAGCAAAGGCGTGCAGGGTCAATAGAGCACAGGCGAACGCGCTTCGGATAAGCCATCGTTCAAATGCACGCACGACCAAGAACCTCCTGATAGCATACTGCGTTGCGTTTGATACGCTTCTTCGTAACATCGCATTTCCTTCCGGTGTGTTGCGCGATCACAAGGTGTTATCTGTCTGCAAGAACGAAGCTTGCCGGCGCATAAGGCGGCAAGTCAATGCTCAACCGATGATCCGAAGTCCGAGGATGTTCCTTCGCGGGCGTTCCACGCAGATCAATGGGGCGGATACGCGTGAACTTCGCGCACGCTTCCGGCAACGTGACGGTGAGCGGTCCGCCTTGCCCGGCCTGCTCCCAGAACCTCATCACGAGACCTTTACCATCCGGATTGCGCCCGAATGCGGTCATGAGAACACCCTCACGCGACACGTGCACGCCTTGCTGCGACAACGGCAAGCCGCCACCGGTTCCTGTAGCACACGCGGCAAGCAGCGGCAAGCGCGCTTCCCACGAACGCGACACCCATGCGCCTTTTGCGTCGCTTGGATTAACGGGCCATATACGCACACACGATGCCCACGTGCCGCCGACCCATTGCTGGAAATTCGTGCTCCATTGATTGTTGTAGACGTTGACGAAAGCCGTGGCGGTTTTGGGCTGGAAGTCCTTCGAGTAACGCCACAGCCCCGGGCGCTCGAGACTGACGAGCGGCGAATCCAGCGGACACAACGCGACGCCCGCGCCGGTCGCGTCGAAGGCCGCCATGCCGGTATTGAGGCAATACACATCATGGTTGGAGCCGTAGACCACATCGTTCGCGGGGTCCACGATGCCGCCCAAGCGCCCGAGTTGGAACTGGGGTTGCGATACGTTCATCGGGAAGCATAGCCAGCCCGCTTCGGGCCAGGGGTCGGCGGGCTTGTTCTCGATGGAACACGCGACATCGACAAAGGCGCAGTCGGCGAGCAGGGTCACGACAGTCCTCACCGTATGCGGTATCTCGGGGGAGGGCTTGGCTTCCATTACGGCCACGACGTAGGTTTCACCACGCGGATAGGAAACGCTCCATGTCTGCGGCGTTGACGCGCGATACGGCGCTTGGTCCGGAGGCAACAGGCCGGGTTTGTCGAAATCGCCCACGGCCCAATCCGCCTGACTCTTGGAATAGGCCTCGAAATACGCCCTCGTCTCATTCTGACTGAAACGCTCGTAGAGGTACTGCCCCACACCGTACGCGTTCGACGCGTCCACCAGTTCGCGGCCCGACGCCTTGTCGACTATGGATGCTATGCACCCTCGATTCAGATCGAGCGTCACTCGAAGGTGAGCGTTCTCCATGCAATGCGCGGATTCGTCCACGGACAACGCCGGCGACGCGGCCGGCGCCGCATCATCGAACAGATACGTGCGGTACCCCGTTGAAGGTACGTTCCGCGCCACGAAGCGAATATTCCGCCCCGTCGCATCGTATGGGGCCTCTTCGTTCGTGGCGGCATCGATCAGGCGTCCCCTCGGGGGCGCATCGAGTTCGACGCCGACCTCGCCGTCGCGAGGCCACGTCAGCGGATTGAACACGACGATGCGCGGTGCGTCGTTCTTAACCGCCTTGGCCAACGCGTCCATGCGCTGCGCAAGCGCTGGCTTCACGAGGTTCGACATCGTGTACACGTAGTTGCCCTTCTCTTGCCACGACGCTTCAAGGTCCTTGTAGGCCCCCTCGGCATACTTCAGCTTCCACGCATCGCCGTAGAGGCGCGGGAAGCGTTTCGCGTCGAAGCCCCAGGTATGTTCGCCGAAGAGGAGGCTTTGTTCATAGGCCTTTGCGAGATCGCCGGTGATGTCCGTTTGATTGATGCCCCACAATCCAAGCAGCGTGTCGAGCGTCTCCACGGCGGCAAGTTGCGGCCGCACGCGCCGCGCGATGCCGCTCTCGATGGGCATCGACATGACGCCGTGTATCCACGTATCGGGCAGGTCGCCGCGAATGACCGGAATGTCGGCCTTTTCCTTTATCAACGCGTCGGCGAAAACGCTCAACCGCCCGAATTGAACTTTCACTCCGGGCAGTTTCTCGCTCGCTTGCTTAATGATATCGGTAATCTGTTGCGAGGCTGGCGGCCCTTGGTTGTCGCCGGTGTGGATGAGCGCAAGCCACGTGCGGTACGGCCAATTCTGCGTAGGGACGAGTCCTGTGCCGTAGTCGACCGAATACATGGTGAGCACGCGCGAACCATCCGGCCCTTCCCACCAGAACACGGGCGGCAACTCAGGCCCGCGACTGGCGGAATTGCAGCCCATATGGATGAACTCGATGCCCGCATGCTTAAGCAGCGTCGGCATGACCCAGGAGTGAGAGGGGACATCGGTCATCTTCGCGTCGCGCGGCAACGGCAACCCGGCCAGTCGCGATACCTGCGAAGAAAACTCCAATCCGCGCACAAGGTCCTCCAACTCAAGCGACTCGGTGTGCGTGGTAAACGGGAGCGCGTGCGTCACGAAGCTCCCTTCCTTGATTGCTTCAAGCACGCGCGCGCGCCGCGTGGCATCCTGCGGTTCTTCCAGGATCTTCGCCATCGGCCATCCGGGGATTGTCCACACAAACCGCTGATCCTTTGGCAACGCGCGGTTCTGGTCACACACGTCGAG
>JAIBAQ010000051.1 GCA_019695095.1 Candidatus Hydrogenedentota bacterium | reverse complement strand
TGGGGATGGTCACATGGCGAAACTTGGTAAGGGGGCCTGCACCGTCCAAATCGGCGACTTCATATAAGGACTGGGGGACATCCGCCAGACCCGCGAGGAAGATCACCATGGAGCCTCCGATACCCCATAGGCTCATCAGAACCAGGGCGGGCTTCGCCCATGCGCGATCGGCGAGCCATCCCGGCGGGTCGGAGATTCCGATTTGCTGCAGCGCGCCGTTCAGCAAGCCACTCTGCGGGTTGAACACCCACATCCACAAAACGGCCGACACCACCAGCGGCACGATAGTAGGCAGGAAGAAGATCGTGCGGTAGACCGCTTGCCCGCGTATTTTGAGGCTCAGCAGCATGGCTAGTACGAGCGCCAGCGCAAGGCGCGCAGGGACAGACGCAATGGTGAAGTAGAGTGTATTCTTCAGAGCAATCCAAAACCGGTCATCTTCAAGCAGGCGCGTGTAGTTGCCCATGCCGACCCACGCCATGGGTTTGATGGCGTCGTAATCGCTGAGGCTGTAGATGGCGGTCATCGCCAGCGGGTAAAGACTGATCATTAAGAAGCCGACAATGTAGGGCGAGGCGAAAAGTACGCCGTTCCGAAAGTCGCGCCGTTCCGTCTTGGTCATAGCGCGGCGCTCCTGGCAGACTCACGCGGGCGCGGAAGCTGCGTCGGTTTCCGCATGTCAAAGGCATCGCAGCCTGCGTTTTTCGGAAAGCAGGGACACGGAAAGCAGGGACAGACACGTCTCCGCTTCGCTACGCTTGTGTCAGTCCCTGTTTTCCGCTGCTTTGAGCTTTTCCTTGGGTTTTCCAATATGTTGTCCCAAATACGATTCACTACACTAGCTGCAAATGGCATTTGGGCGGCAGGCAAGGATGCCTGCCACACACTGGCGCCCAATCTCTTTATCCGATAAGCACTTCGCAAGCGGGGGTCTCCTGCGGCACATTCATCCGTGCAATGAATCACGCCGGCGGAATGCCCGCCGGCGGAGATGGGAAAGTATGGTGGATTCCGGGGGGGATATTCCAGCGCGGGATTTGATTCAGAGTGGGTGACGCAGTGATTGAAGACTTGGCAGAGACGAGACTAATCTCGCGCGATGTTGGAAATGACCTCTTCCCAAGGAGTCCCTGGTGAACCATCGCAATTCATCTTGTCTAAACGGCGATCCAACTCTTTGCGTTGGCAGTCTGTCAGGGGAATACTGTCTGGGCGCGATACGAGGCTCTCCCAAAGGTCTTCGATAAGGCGTAGACGTTCGTCTATCGTGAGGCGGTTAATATCTAGGGCTGGTATGGACATGCCATTATTGTCGCACGTTCAACACTAAAGGACAAGATCCTCCCGACAAAAACACCGGACTATTCTGGCGTCAACTTCTTCATTTGCCTGTATGTATCGCCGAGCACTTCGTTGGTTCGGGTCTCGATTTCCTGGGCGGCTTGTTCGGGGGACTTTTCGTGGAGGATGACGAATTCGCGGGCGCGTTCGATTTCGTCGAGGAAGAGTTGAGGCTGGGGGAGCAGCGGGTGGGTGACGATTTCGGGTTTGGTGAGGAGTTCGTTAACGAAGACGCTGAATTTGGGGTCTTTCATGAAGCGGTCTTGCAGGGCCTCCTCGCGGGTGCAGGGGATGTTGTGGATGGTGTAGTTGAAATCGCTGCAGGGCGATGTGGCTGTTTCTGAGCGTGGCGCGTAGAACCAACGCAGGAACTTGAAGGCTTCGTCTTTGTGTTTGGCGCTTGAGGGCACGGCGTCGCAGATGCACGCGGGACCGTAGGCGCGTGGCGGGGCGTCTTCGGGTTGAGGAATGGGCGCGACGCCCCAATCGAGGTGGCTGGCGTATTTCTCGATGAAGGTGACTTGCCATTCACCCTCGATGATCATGGCGACTTTGCCCGCGTAGAAGGGGTTGTTGGCGCTTTGGTACGCGCCCATCTTCTCGAAGGACTGGAACTTGCTGGAATCGAGGGCGTAGGGGGCATTGGTGGCGGAGTTGGGGGTCTCGCTGAATGTGCCTTGCCACGCGAGCGACGCCACGATACTGGAGTCACTCGCGCAGGTCGCATATCCGGTCTTGGAGTCGTACCACGTGCCGCCAAACAGGCCGCCCCACATGAGGGTCATGTCCCACGGGAACCACGGCACGAAACCGACCTGCTTAGTCTCGGAACCCTCGCGGATAGTGAGTCTGGCGGCGTATTCCTCCAGTTCGCGGATGGTTCTTGGAGGACGCTCGGGGTCGAGTCCAGCGCGGCGAAAGGCGTCCTTGTTCCACAGCAGGCAGTAGGCCTCGGTGGTGGTGGGGATTCCCCAGACGCCATCGACCCAGGCGCGGCGATTGGAGTTGTAGCCCTCAAAAGAGACCATGGCCCAGGTGTGTGGAAGAAAGCGGTCCTGTTTCAGCGCGGGAATGGAGTCTGCGTAGTCGCTGAGCGACGTGAAACACCCCTGGGTGGCCAACTGCATGAGAATGCCTGAGTCGATGCTGCACGCATCTGGCGGAGAACCGCTGGCTACGGCGGTGAGCAGTTTCTCCATAATCGCGGAGTTGCCGATGGGGAGCGCGCGCACATAGACGCCGTCGGCGATGCCTTGGGTGGTGTTGTACTCCTCGATAAGCTTCGCGCGCATGGCGTGCTCGTGTCCGTAGTGACGATCCCAGTACACGATTACCGTGCGGCCTTGATTGAGTGCGGCGCGTTCCTCCGGGGAGCCGGCTTCAGATGGGCGCAGAATAGCGATGATGCCCAGACAGAGCATGGCACCCAGCACCCAAATGGCATAGGTCTTTCGCACGTGAAAGTCCCCCCGGAACGGCAATACTTGTGCGGACAATGAGTATGGTGGTTCTGGGAGGACAGATTCCAGTGAGCGAAAGGAGCCCACTGGTTCCAAGGAGCCCAATTTAGTCTATGGGATTGCTTTGTGGGCTAATCTGCCTTCTTCAACACCTTCATTTGCCGGTAGGTGTCTTCGAGCACTTCGTTTGTGCGGGTTTCGGTGTCTTTAGCCGACTGCTCGGGGGTCTTTTCGTGCATGGTGACAAATTCGCGGCCGCGTTCGATTTCGTCGAGATAGAACTGCGATTGCGGAAGGTTGGGTTGAGAGACGATTTCGGGCTTGGTGAGGAGTTCGTTGACGAAGACGCTGAATTTGGGGTCCTTCATGAACCGGTCCTGCATGGCTTCTTCGCGGATGCATGGGATGTTGTGAATCGCGAAGTTGTAGTCGCTGATGGGAGAGAAACCGCCACCAGGGCGCGGCGAGTAGAACCACTTCAGGAACTTGAAGGCTTCTTCCTTGTGCTTGGCGCTCGCGGGGACGGAGTCGCAGACGCACGCGGGACCGTATGCGCGTGGGGGCGCGCCTTCGGGTTGCGGAATCGGCGCGACGCCCCAATCGAGGTGCTTTGCGTATTGGGGGATGAAGGTGGCTTGCCATTCACCCTCCACGATCATAGCGACCTTCCCGGCGTAGAAGGGGTTGTTGGCGCTTTGATACGCGCCCATTTTCTCGAACGACTGAAACTTGGTCGCGTCGACCGCGAATGGCGCGTTGTTGTCCGAGTTTGGGTCTATGCTGAACTTGGCTTGCCAAGCGAGCGACGCGATGACGGCCGGGTCGGAACCGCAGGTGGCAAGTCCGGTTTCCGGGTCGTAATAGGAGCCGCCGAACATGCCGCCCCACATCAGGGAAATGTCCCACGGAAACCATGGGATAAACCCAATCTGAGTGACCTCCGCGCCGTTGCGAATGGTGAGCTTGGCGGCAAACTCCTCGAGTTCCTGTGTCGTTTTCGGCGGCGTATTGGGATCAAGGCCAGCCCTGCGAAAGATGTCCTTGTTCCATAGAAGGCAATAAGAGTCCGTTGTCGAGGGGATTCCCCACACGTCGTCGACCCAGTTCTGATGAGCGGCGTCATAGCCTTCGTAGGCGACCATCTCCCACGTGTGGCGCAGAAACCGGTCCTCTTGAAGGGCGGGGACGGTCTTCATCCATTCGCCCAAGGGCGTGAAGCACCCCTGGGTTGCAAGCTGCATCAGAATGCTGGTGTCGATACTGCAGACGTCGGGCGGCGACCCCCCGGCAATCGAAGTGAGCATCTTTTCCATGAGGGCGAAGAAGCCAATGGGCAACGCGCGCACGTAAACACCGTCGGTTTTGCCTTGGGTGTTGTTGTACTCCCGGATGAGCTCGGCGCGCATGGCGTGCTCGTGACCGGAGTGCCGATCCCAATACACAATGATCGTGCGGCCTTCTTCGATGGCTTGGCGCTCTTCCGGCGACCCGGCTTCCGAGGGGCGCAGCAGCATGGCCACGGCGGCACAAACAAGCACACCTAAAGCCCAAATGAAATAGGTTCTACGCAAGCGGGGGTCTCCTGCGGCAAACGAGCCCATACAACAAATACCGCCGGCGCAAAGTCCGTCGGCGGAGAAGGAAAGTATGGTGGATTTGGAATCAGAGAATCCAATCCGAATACATAGACTGTCGGAAGGTGGCAGTCGTGGCGAAGAAACTCGAATTAGCCTGCAGTGAAGGCGTGCGATTGCCCACTCTTTGATTCTTGTAGCGGTGCGTAACCTCTAAGGCGCGACGGTCGTATTCTCGCGCAATGTGCATGTGCCTTCATCGATGACGACCGGTATCGAAAGTGTGGTCGCAATCCAATTGTTCTGGACCATGTGCGCGCGGCCTTTGCCGGAGACCGCGATGGCCGCAACGAACTCGCCGGAGTCCGGGGCCGTGATGGAGTTGTCGGAGACGACGCAGCCCACACCGCCGATAAGGTGGACGCCCCGAAACTTGGGACGGAGGATTTGGCAATCGGAAACGCGGCAGTGTCGCGAATCGACCAAGGTGATGGCGCCGCCAGACGTTGCGTCTCCCTGGTGGTGCTCGCTGACGATGTTATCCGTAATGAGGCAGTCGGCGCAGTTCTCGAGCAAGATACCGTCGGTGTATGAGTCGCGCTGCGCGTGCGCGGAGGGGCGAGTGCCGATGTTGTTGCCATTCAGCACGATGTTGGCACATTGCTGGAAGTGAAGGCTGAGGGTATTGCCGCCGTAGATGGTATTGCCGGCGATGGTCGTCTTCGATGTGCGCGTGAGAACGATGTTCTTGTCGCGGTCACCGATGATGTTGCCGGTGATGGCAATCACGCGGGAGGCCCCGGGTGCATTTTGTTCGCTTCCCGCAAGGTAGATATTCGCGCCGGGATTCTCGGGACGGGCCTGAATGGTGTTGCCGGTGATAGCGTATTCGCTGATAAGGCTGTCAGGCGATTCGAGCACGATTTCCCCGGAGGTTTCTTCGCTGCCAAAGTTGTATTCGATGTCGTTGCCGGCGATTTGCACGTTATGGACATCGCCGTTGAACTGCCGGATACCGGCGCGTTTGTTGTAGCTGATGTGGTTCCCCGTGATGTTCATCTGGTGGAGATTGCAGTTATCGAGGAAGATGCCAGTGTCGGTTCCATCGTAGATGTGCGAATCGGAAATGATGATGTTGCGGTTGCGTTCAACAAGGTGGATGCCGTAGCGGCAGCGGCGAATGAGCACGTTTCGGATCGTGCATTTCATCGTGCGGACCAACTCGATCCCGTCGGCCTGTTCTTGTTTCCCGACGATTTCCAAACCGCTTATGACCGGGAAGCGCTCTTTGTCCCAGATGTGTTCCTCAACCGATTCAGGGGCTGCTGTCCCATTGTGGCTGCCGACGATCTGAATTGCGGGTCCAGAGAGGTCCGCTAGTAGACGCGTTGTGCCTTCCGCTCCGCGCAATGAGCGGAATCCGAGAACTGTCAGATCGACACGAAGCGGCGCGTCAATCAGGAATGTGCCCGCAGGGAAAGTCACGGCGCCGTCACTTTCGTCGATCAGCTTTTGCAGCGCGGCTGTGGCCGGACGTTTGCCGTCGGCGAACGCTTTGAGATCCTCGAGTGCAGGTTCGGCTGCGCACAGCGGGCCGATGATAAGCATGCATGCCGCCGCGATCGACAGTAGGCGGCCAATACGAGCTATGGACACGGTATTTCCCTCCATTGCGTGAGGATCGCGGAGCCCCCATTCGTGAATCAGGACTCATTGGAGCAGATGCATACGCGCGTTATCAAACCGCAGATGACGCTGTCCACGGTAAACAGGTGCCGAAAGTTTTGCCGCAAAAGAACACAAAAACGCAGAGAGTACTGTTCGAAGAAACCGGAGATTTGACGGGGAATTGCCTGGCAGGGAAGGAACTCGTGTAGACTGACTTGTGTCACGCTGCGTTGGGTAATGGCCGGCAGAAGAAGTATTAGACCGGGGGAGAAGCGCGATGAAGTTGACGCGTTTGATTCTGACCGTTGCGTGTATCTGTGGGACCTGCCTTGCAGATGAGGGCGTCGCTTTGACGGTGTGGGGGGCACAAGACAATGACCTCTGCAAGGTATTGAGGTCTTCGGGATGTGCGTTTGAGCGTTGCGACTCGGCGGAATCGGCGGTAGACCGTGCGCGTAAGGGTGGGGCCGTATTGCTGCTTTCGGAGGGATATCCCGAAACCCGGACGGTTGTCTCGGATGGCGTATTCGAAAAGGCGGCGGCGAAGAACCTGCGAGTATATGTCGAGTTTCCAGAATCAGTTCCTGGTGTTGAGTTTGGGGTTTCGCAGCCAACGGAATGGGAACGTATTGTCACGACGGGCGCGGTGTTTGGTGAGCGATTGCCCGCGTTGCGAATACTCACCGCCAACGGGTGCGTGCTATTGCCGACGAAGACTCCGGAGTCGTGGTTAGTTGCGGCCCGCGTAGCCGGATACGACACGGCAGTGTTTGGCATGCCCGAGAAGTTTTATCCGATTCTATTTGAGGTTCCCGGAAAACAATGCCTTGTTGCGACGACAAAACTCAGCGGTTTTGTCACGGGACGGTTCGCGCCAACCGCCGATTGGAAGGTCGTGTGGGAATCGATCCTCGCATGGCTCACACAGTCGACGCCAACAGACCTGACATGGACGCCCGACGTGCGGCCCATGTATGCAGCGAAGGAGCTCTTGCCGCCTGATTACGAGAAGGCCGCCTTCGATGCATCGGCACAGTGGTTTCATCGTTCGCGACTGCTTATCCCTGAATCGCGTTTGCCGCAGATTCGCGAACTACTGACCAAGAACGTCGAAACCATTCTCACGCCCGGAGACGCGGAACCGGTTGGCGACGGCAGTCTGGGCATGCTAGAGGGCTACGCATCGGCGATTTCGTGGAACGGTTCTCAAGTTCAACGTTTGCCGATCCGCGCCGACTGCAACACGGAGGCAGCGATGACGCTTGCGTACGATGCGGCGCTCAACAAGGGAGAACGTAGCCGCGAGGTCGCGCAGAATTTGCTCGATTTCGTGTACTCGCCTCAGGGCATGTGCGGGGGCGGGCGCGGGAATCCGAAACACCCGGCATACGGGCTGGTGTCGTGGGGACTCTATTCGCCGCTTTGGGAAGTGGCCAACTACGGTGACGATAATGCGCGGGTGATTCTGGCGACGGCGGCGGCCTCGGCGGCACTGCAAACGGATCGGTGGGACGAACCGTTGTTGCGGGCGTTGCTCGCCAACCTGCGGACAACCGGGACGAAGGGGTTTCGCGGCGATCGCATCGATATGCCGCAGCTTGAGCTTCACGGCTGGCGCTACTATCACGACAAACCGACCGTCAACGTTTCTCCACATTTCGAGTGCAATCTTTGGACATGCTACCTGTGGGCCTACGCGCGCACGGACTACCAACCCTTTATCGAACGCACGGAAGAGGCCATCCGCGAAACGATGGAGGGGTATCCGGAGAAATGGCTTTGGCGCAACAGCGCGGAACGCTCGAAAATGTTGTTGACGTTGGCGTGGCTGGTGCGCGTGGACGATACTCCGGAGCATCGCGCATGGTTGACGCGGCTTGGGGACGACGTTCTCGCATTGGTCCAGCCGTGCGGCGCAATCGTGGAATGCGCCGACAAGCCCAGCGATTGGTCTTGGTCGAAATCCAACGAAGAATACGGGACGGCGGAGGCATCGCTGATACAGGTCAACGGCGATCCGGCGTCTGACCAACTCTATACGACGCCGTTTGCATTCCTGGCTTTGCATGAAGCCTATGCGGCCACGGGCGACGCACGCTTCAAGGTGGCGGAGGACAAAGTCGCCGAATACTTGTGCCGTATTCAGACCCGGTCGGAGAAGTATCCGTATCTCAGCGGCGCGTGGTTGCGCGCATTTGACTTCAAGCGCTGGGACTATTGGTCGGCGTCGGGCGATGTCGGATGGGGTGCGTGGTGCATCGAGTCTGGCTGGGGTAACGCGTGGACGGGCGCGGTGCTTGCCCTTCGCCAACAGAACACATCGCTGTGGGACGCCACCTTATCGAGCAAGATTGGCAAACACCTCCGCGCCGTCAAGAAGCAATTGGCTTGGAATGATGGACGTCCTTGGAAGGACCGGAATCAAGGATCGGCGAGTCGGTAGTCTACGCCATCCAGCGACGCTCTCGAACCTGGCATTGGCGCAGCGTGTCGATAGCGATGTTGACGTCGTCGACGATCTGGAAGTCGAACATGCCGACACACAGGAAATCCGCGCCGTTTTTGAAAGCGTAATTGAACCCGTCTTTGGGATGAATCGCGCCGCCCGCGAGCACTTTGAAGGCGATCCAAGGTACTTCGATGCTTTTCATGACCTCGATGGTCTGCTCCGGAAACACGTCGAACATGTTGTCGTGGGGCAGATTGTGGTCGGGGGACCATGCCCGATCGACGGTGAATTCCTGGCGGTTTTCGCGCGGCGTCGCGGACCAGTATTGATCGTGGTGACAGGTCTTCACGTAGTAATCGGGAATGATACCTGCCTTCTGGCAAGCGATGGGCACCTGAATCGAGTGGGCGCCGATTCCCGCGGGATAGCCTTGCTTGCGGATGTGTTCGACAACTTCGCCGATCTTATCGACCATGCCGTTCTGAACGAAACGGTCAGATACGGCCCCTTGGAAATACGGGGTGGTCACGCCGTAGTCGATGGCCTTATCGGCGTCTGTAAACAAATCGTCTTCTTTGGGAAATACCTGGCAGATCGTTTGCAGTTTGCCGCCCATGATCCGCTTATACCGGTTGAACAGCGGGAATTGGGCGTTGACGACGACCATGGTGTCGATGCCCGCTTTCTCGGCGAGCATGAGCGTTTCGAAGACTTTGCGGTCATTGTTGTAGGCCTTGAACAATTCGGATACGTAGATCAGGTCGCGAGAATGCGACCAGCCGCCGATGAGGTTGTTGCCGAGAATCAGGCGGCTCAATTTCATTCCTCTGATTTCGCCCTTGGGCAAGGCCCCCTTCAATTGGGCGAGGTTCGTGTCGCGCAGCACGATAGTCGCGCCGGAAATGGCGTCGATTGCTTCCTGCTCTTTCTGGCGGTTGTACGTGAGCGCAAAGGCTCCGAGCACCGGCGCCGTTGCCAAACCTGCGAGTACTTCGCGTCGCGTGGAGAGCGGTGCCGATTCGGCGGAAGCCGAGTCCGTACCCGAGGAACGCCGTAACTTGGACACAATCAGGCGAACAATTCGGTCCAGGCCCAACTGGATACCGGGGCGAATGGAGGCCAACGCGAGCAAGGCCACCATTTCCACCAAGGTCTTGTTTACAAGGAGGTAGTGGCCTTCGGACGGCGCGCCGAAGTCGAGCCCCGCAAACGGCGGGTAGGCCATGTAGTAGAACCCGAGGAGGAGCGCGCCAAACAGGCTTGCGGTGCGCGTGAAAAGGCCAAGAATAAGTGCCACGCCGATCAGGGTGAGGCCCCACATATTCATGAGGTCGGTGACGCGAAGGATCGTGGGATCGGATGCCAACCAATGATAGAAACCGGAGAGGAATCCGCGTGAACTGGCGAGGTAGCTGCCCGCACTCCATTTCTCTGCGGCAAGTTTCACCACGCCTTCGTAAAGAAAATGCCAGCCAATAAGAACGCGCAGCAGCGTGACCATCAATGTCAGCGGGGCGCTGCGTTGTGTTGACTCGCCGGTAGATTTCGCTGTCGCCATGCTGCCCCCCCCTTTGTGGCGATTTACTTGGTCGCCTTCTCTGGCGAAAGATATCCTAACGCAAGTTGCAGGTTGGCACAACGGGCATTCTGAGCAGGGGACCGCGCGAGCGCGAGTTTTGGTGATAGAAACAGAAGCCAAGCGAACGGCCTTTTCTCTTGAGTGCCGCAGGCACGGCGGACTCTGGCCTGGGGTGAGATTCGCGTCACCGACGCGAATCGAAACCCCAGGTACCAGCCCTTACCCAACGTGAGCCCTGTAAGGGCGAAAGCAATTTGTAGGGTCCGTTTCTTAGGAGGATTGCACATTCGGCTATGGCGCTGCGGCCGTAGTCCAAGGTTGTGTGCCTTCTCGAGTATAAGAATATGTACAATGGCGAGAACAGTGTACTGGGGAGAGCAGCCGTGAAAGTCAAGAGAGCGATCTGGTCAATGGCATTGGCAGTAGTAATGGCCGCCGGTTCGGGAATTTCCGCGGAGGGACAGTCAGGCGACGCGTTTAAGGTTCACCGTGTGGGGACGCACCGGAGCGAAGCGTGTTGCGTGGGGGATTTCAACAATGATGGCAAGCTCGACATCGTGGGGTTGCCATTTCTCTATCTTGCGCCCGACTTCAAGCCAGTCAAGATTTGCGACGTGGGAGGCGTGGTTGGAGAGGACGGCAAGGGGTATCAAGATGACTTCATGAACGTGCCACTGGATGTCGATGGCGACGGCTGGCTGGATGTGGTGACGTGCACGTGGTTCGAGAAGAAATGCGATTGGGTGAAGAATCCTGGCCCTGCCGGCGGGACTTGGACGCGGAAGTTGTTCATGGAGAACGGCAACTACGAGGCAGGCGAGCTTGAAGACGTGGATGGCGACGGGAAGGCGCAAGAGATACTGCCCGCAGTTGTCAACACGGTTTGGTATGAGGTCAAGAATGGCGTTCCGACGAAACACGTTGTGTCGGAAAAAGAAATGACGTGGGGCGTGGGATGCGGCGACATCAACGGCGATGGAAGACCGGATCTGGTGCGGCCGGATGCGTGGTTCGAAGCCCCCGAGGATCCACGCGCGGGCACATGGACGGAGCATCCCATCGATATCGGCAATCGCGGTAAGCCCACGACCGACATGGCGCAGATTCTGGTGTATGACGTGAACGGGGACGGTCTAGCCGATTTGATTGGAAGTGCAGCGCACGACTATGGGCTCTATTGGTTCGAGCAGGTGAAAGAAGGGGCAGAGATCGCTTTCACACGGCACGTGATCGACACGTCGTGGTCGCAGGTACACAGCCTGGCGTTGGCGAACCTGGATACAGACGACGAGTTGGAGTTGATCGCCGGGAAACGGTTCATGGCCCACAATGGGGGCGATCCTGGCGAATTCGAGCCGTTGGGCGTTTACTGGTACGACCTGAAGCGTAAGCCGGATGTGTCGTGGACGAAGCACAATATTACCTTTGACCAAGGCATCGGATCGGGAATGAACATTGCGGTTGCAGACCTCGATGCCGACGGCGACAAGGACATCGTTGTGACTGGGAAGTGGGGCGGTCCAGTGTGGTTCGAGAACGTGCTCGGAAACGGTACTGCAAAATAGCCCGTCTTCGGCGCCGCAGCAGATTGCAGGGATACACGAGAGGAGCGTGCCGTGCCTGGACGCATGAAGCGATGGGTGTCCGTTTGTATCCTTTTCGTTGGGGGTACTCTTACTTGGGCCGCAGAAGACAAATCACTCTCTATTGACGCAGACTTCCCCGGAGGCAATATCGTTGTCGAGAAGTCTGATGGCGATACGATCCATTTGAACCCGGACCTGCGCGACACGGAGGGTTGGTGGTTTTACTGGAATTTCCGCGTGAATGGAGCTGCAGGGCGAACCCTAACGTTTCAGTTTGGCGAGCGGAATCCAATTGGTGTACGCGGACCTGCCGTAAGCACGGACGGGGGAGAGACGTGGTCGTGGTTGGGAGCCGGTAGCGTAGCCGGCACTTCGTTTCAGTACTCGTTTCCCGTCAAAAGCGGCGAAACGCGATTCGCTTTTGCGATTCCCTACGTCGAAACAAACCTGCAGGCATTTCTCGCCGCGCATGATAAGAGCGATGCTATTTCGACTGAGATTCTGTGCAAGAGTGCAAAAGGGCGCGGGGTTGAGATTCTGCGAGCGGGACGGCTCGACGGCGAAGCGCCCTATCGCGTTGTGGTCACGGCGCGGCATCATGCGTGCGAAAGCGCATCTAGTTTCGCTTTGGAAGGTCTTCTGGATGCCGTGTTAGCCGATGACGATACCGGGTACTGGTTTCGGCGAAACGTTGAGATTCTGGCGGTTCCATTTGTGGACAAAGACGGGGTCGAGGATGGGGACCAAGGCAAGAACAGACGTCCGCACGATCACAACCGCGATTATATCGGCCCCAGCGTGCATCCTGAAGTGGCGGCGTTGCGGACCCGGCTGCGCAACTGGGCCGACGGCAAACTGCGAGTCGCGCTTGACCTGCATTGTCCGTATTTGCGCGGCGAACACAACGAAGACATCTATATAGTCGGCAGCGAAAACGAATCGATGTGGATGGAGCAGCAAACATTTGGGGCCATTCTGGAGCGCGTGAACAAGGGCCCGCTGCCGTACGAAGCGGCGGACAACCTTCCACATGGAGCAGCGTGGAACAAGAGCTCCAACTTTTCGCAGGGGCGGAGTTTTGCGCGATGGGCCGAAGGCATTCCAGGGGCCCGCTTGTGTGCGTCCATTGAAATCCCCTACGCAAGCGCCGGTGGAAAGGTTGTGACGGCGGACAGCGCGCGCGCCTTCGGCCGTTCGCTGGCGAGAGCACTTCGCGAATATCTTGAGAAGACGGGGGCGAAGCTTCCGCAAGAACCTCCGTCGATTCAGCCCCATGTCGATGGCATTTACCCAAATATGACGGTGATGGCTGAAGGAGTGGGCAGCGATTCAGAGGCGGGTATCGGGGCCATCATTCCGTGGGGCGGGAAGTTGTGGGCCGTCGGATATGTGGCACACATTCGGGGCGAGGGACTTGGGCTTTACGAAATCGACGCGGACATGACGATGCGGCGGCATCCTGCGTCGGTGACGGGGACCTACGCGAATCGCATGGTGCACTGGCCTAGCGGGCAAGCATTCATCGGTCCCTATGCAATCGACGCGGACGGGCAAGTCAGGACCGTCGAGGCGCTGAAAGGCTTTCGTCTGACTGCTACTGTCGCGCATCTCACCGATCCCAAGCACAAAGTCTACTTTCTCGGCATGGAAGGCGAATTCTGGGAAGTCGACGTGTATGACGTATCGGCAAAGCTCCTGTTCAACTTGCGCGACGAGTTGACGGTGGTTGGCGCACAACAGCACTTCAAGGGGGCCTTCACCGGACAAGGACGCGTCGTGGTCGCAAATAACACCTACGACGAGAAGGAGTTTCTGGGCGAACGCGACGCAGGCCGGCTTGCCGAATGGGACGGCAGGACATGGACCGTGCTGGAGCGTAACCCGTTTGTCGAAGTTAGTGGAAACGGGGGCAGCGAGTCCTATGGCGGCGAAACGCTTTACGCGACCGGATGGACAAAATCGAGCGTCATACTCCGTGTTCTTGTGAAGGGCGAATGGAAGCGATACCTTCTGCCCAAGTCCAGCCAGACTTGGGACCACACCTGGAACACGGAGTGGATGCGGATCCGGCATGCCAGTACGGAGCGCCTTTTGATGGACGTTCACGGCACGTTCTTTGAGTTGCCGCCATTTGCGTACGGGGGGGACATCTGGGGGATTCGTCCCATTTGCACGCATCTGCGGGTTGTTCCCGACTTCTGTGCGTGGCGAGGATTCTTTGTGATGGCTTCTGACCAAATCGACCACGACCAGGGCCAACCGCAATCGGGGTTCTGGTTTGGGGCATTGGACGACTTGTGGGAAATGGGCAAGCCAAGTGGATGGGGAGGGCCCTGGTGGAACACGCCGATTCGCGCCGGAGAAGTATCCGACCCGTACCTGATGACGGGCTACGACAAGAAGGTATTGCACCTTGCGCACGATTCCAAGAAGGCTGTGCGATTCTGTGTCGAAGTGGATTTTCTGGGGGATGGACACTGGGAACTTTATGAAACGCTTCGCATTGGCGCCAAGAAGCCGTACCGTTACCTGAAGTTCCCGGACGGATTTAGCGCACATTGGGTGCGGATTCGCGCGGATGAGAGCTGTAACGCTACAGCCTATTTCGTGTATAACTGATTCGTCGATTGGAGATGCCCCTGCTGCGGGTCGGGCCACTGCCGGAAGAGAAGGGGGCAGTGCCGAGCCGAACGATGACAATGTGCCGCAAAGGTGCCTATGTAGAGAGCAGATGGTGGGTTACGTGGGTTTCCGATGTTTTCACTTGACGGCTAGAGCGGACTGCTGGTATAGTGGAGCCGTCTAAGCACAACCTGTTGTGTAGGAAAAGGTCAATCGGTAACGCCGTAGTGGTTCGAGTGTAGAGTGTACGGTACCGATTTTGGGAAGGGGAGGATTCCAGCCCGAAATTGGGGAGTGCAGACGGAGAATGAGCTAGCGGCAAAGTGTGAAAAGTGGTAGACTTGTTGAACGCTGAAGGGTGTGCTATAGTTTTGAGGAAACATGGACGATGCCTATAGGGTAACGTCTGTAGGGTGCAGCAAAAGGAGGAAAACGCACATGTCGAATTGGAAACGCTTCGCTGTAGTGATGGCCGTGTTGGTAAGTGTGGCATTGCCCGTGATGGTTGGTTGTAATCTTCTTCAGTATCAGTTCGAGATCAACAACCTGACCTCGTACGACCTGATGGAAGTCAACATCACGGCGGACGGCGCTCAATCGTGGGGTTCGAACGACCTGTCGGCAATTCTTGCGCCTGGTGGTTCGGAAGACATCAAGGGTTTCGCGGCTGGTGAATACATGGTTCGTGGCGTATTCGATGTAGCCGATGCCGAAGACGATGAGATCTGCGGACCGATCTACAACGACGAATACCTTGTATACAACACGGGTATCGAAGTTACGACGACGAATGTCGCGATCGACTATTCCGAAGATGTTGACACCGAAGAAGAATGCACCTTCATTTACGGCGACGTTCGTTACATCATCTAACGGATCCCGTCACTGAGACTGAGTACTTTGGCCGTCCCTTCGAGCGTAAGCGAAAAGGGACGGTTTTTTTACGTTCTATTGGTCGAAACGGCCAAAAGACGGAGACATCTTGAAATGTGTGTTCTCCGAGAGAGTATAATAGTGCCGATGCTGGAACGGGTATATCGAGTCTAGAGAACGCGATAGAGCAAGGAATAGGAGGCGGCTATGAGGACGTGGAAAACGGCAGCGATTGTGATGTCCATTGCGGTGGGCATTGTGGCTCCGGTTATGGTGGGCTGCAATCTGCTCACTTATCAGATTTGTGTGAACAATCAGAGTTCCTACGATCTTATTGAGGTGAATGTTGTGGCGCTGGGAGCGGGATCGTGGGGTTCGAACGATTTGACCGGAATTGTTGGACCTGGACAGACGCAAGACATCAAGGGTTTTTCGGCTGGTGACTACATGGTTCGCGGCGTGTTCGACGTGGCCGACAGTCAGGTATGTGAACCTGTCATCAATGACGAGTACATCGTAACAAATACGAACATCGACATCACGACGACAAACGTCTGTATCGACTACAACGAGCAGTATGTGGTGCAGAACGGCGTCAAGGCTCCGGGCGATTGCGTTGAGATTTATGGCGCAGTCCGTTTTGAAATTTAAGTCCTGATTGCAGATATTTTGGTAGAGCCCCTCGCAGCCGATTGGTTGCGGGGGGTTCCGTCATATGCGAGGGGCTGATCTGCTGTCCGCGTGGTTGAGTCAATCCTTGTTTGGAACGAGTGAATAGCAATTGACAAGTTGAGCCGATCTCCCTAAGATCTGAGGTGCTGTAGGGAATCTGTGTTCGTTTATCCAACTGAGCGTATCCGGGAGAGGAATGTGGCGTAGACCATAAGGAGCAGTGCCATGAAAAGGTTCACACGTTATGCGTTGGTGGCGATTCTGGCAATGGGGGCGGTTACGCCGCTATTGGTCGGATGTAACTTGCTACAGTATCAGTTCTGCATCAACAACCTTACGTCATTCGACCTCAAGGAAGTGAACATTGCGGCTCAAGGCGCGCCGTCGTGGGGTTCGAACGATCTCTCTGGCACGCTCCTGCCGGGCGGTTCGGTAGACATCAAGGGTTTTTCCCCGGGAATGTATATGGTGCGAGGCGTATTTGACATCGTGAATGAGGAGGATGTCTGCGAAGACGTCTATAACAACGAGTTCATCGTTGTGAACGACGGTCTGGAGATCACGACGACGAATATCTGCATCGACTACGACGAAGAAGTTCCAGAGAAAAAGAGCACTGTTTGTGTAGATATCTACGGCGCCGCGCGGTTCGAGATTTGAGTCATCAGTCTGAAAGTCGTTTGAGCTGGCGCACTCCGTCGTGAGTTGCTTGCCGAGATTGAGTGCGCCCGGACGATGAGCGATAGGGGAAGGCTGAGTATTCCCAGTCGCTTTGTGCAGAATGGTGAGTCAATACGTAGAGCAGATGAAAAAGGAGAAATGCAATGCGAGTAGTGCGTCGGTTTGGATTGCTGGCGGGTATGTGCGTTGTGCTGGTTGTAACGGTATTGGCAGGGTGTAACTTACTTCAGTACCAGTTCTGCGTCACCAACTTGACGCCGTATGACCTCAAGGAAGTGAACATTACAACTCAAAGCGCTGACTCTTGGGGCTCAAACGATCTGACCGGTGTTATTGAGCCGGGCGGCTCGGAAGATATCAAAGGGTTCTCGCCTGGCATGTACATGGTTCGCGGCGTGTTTGACATCGCGGGCGAGCCTAATCTCTGCCACGAAGTCATCAATGGTGAGTTGATCATCGTGAACGAAGGCCTTGAAATCACGACGACGAATATCTGTATCGATTACCGTGAGATCGAAGGCATTGTGTCCAAAGATAAGGCCGATGTCTGCACGTCGATCTATGGCGCAGCCAGGTTTGAAATCTAGCGTCGAGCGAATAACCGGTTGAAGACCGGTCAGTCGCCCCACACCAGGTAGTATGCATGGGTTGACGCACATGAGCGTCTAAGGGTGGGGCGGATTGTAGTGTATGTCATGACGTGGTATGCTCAGTCTCGAATAGTGGGGCGTTGTATACCCGTATAATGAGAAGCGGAAGAAGGAGACATGTAATGCGAGTGGTGCGTCGGTTTGGATTGGCAATGGGTGTGTGCGTTGTGTTGGTCGCAACGGTATTGGCAGGGTGCAATCTGCTTCAGTACCAGTTCTGCATCAACAACCTTACTTCGTTTGACCTCACGGACGTGAACATTGTAAACCAGGGCGCTGACTCCTGGGGGGCGAACGATCTGAGCGCTGTTCTTGCGCCTGGCGGCTCGGAGGACATCAAAGGTTTCGCGGCGGGAACGTACATGGTTCGCGGAGTTTTCGATGTCGCTGATTCCAGCGAATTCTGCGACGATGTAATCAACGATGAATTGATCGTCGTGAACGAAGGTATCGATATCACGACGACGAACGTCTGCATCGATTACAGAGAGGATACTCTGTTGCAGGGTAAGGCCGTTGTTATTGGCGGGTGCACCTTGATTTACGGTGATGTCCGATTCGTAATCTAGTCTTGAAGTAATTGGTATAGGGGGCAGGCTTGTTAAACCTCGACGAGCCTGCTTTTTTCTTGCCGAGGGTTGGTTTTTCTTGATGGAAGCGACGAAGCTTGCTGCGCTCCGGTGCGATACTGGAAGGAGACCAGTCAAGCAAGCCCGCACGAATCAAAGGAGATCAGGCATGAGACGGTCACGCAGTTGGGGAATCCTCGCTGCCGTTATACTCGTGGCGGTAGCTACGGTATTTGCAGGATGCAATCTGCTTCAGTATCAGTTCTGTATCAACAACTTCACGTCGTATGACTTGAAAGAAGTGAATGTGGCGAATCAGGGCGCTCTGTCATGGGGGCCAAATGACCTGACGTCAGTGCTGGTATCCGGGCAGTCTGAGGATATCAAAGGGTTTGCGCCGGGTACGTACATGGTACGGGGTGTGTTTGACATCGTCGACGAGTTCCTCTTCTGCGGTGAAGCCGTCAACAACGAACTCATCGTAGTAAATGAGGGGATCGAAATCACGACCACCAACGTCTGTATCGACTATTACCAGGGTCTAAGCTGGAATCGCAGACTTCCCGCCTGCTCGACCATCTACGGAGACGTGCGGTTCGAAATCTAGCTAACTCCTCACTGAACTTCGAAGCAGGCCCGCCTCAGGGTGTCAGGCCTGCTTCGCTTATTTCGGGGCGCAGATGAGCAAGGGAGAGAGGACTCCACAGGGATGAAATGGCGGTTGCGGGTGCGGAGCGGCTGCTTTAGAATGGCGGCGGGAATTAGTCCGCAATTTGCACAGGCGCGATTGAGCGCCGACGCAAATTGCTCACGTGCAAGACGTTGAGGTTATGCCATGAGGATTTCTCGCGAACACACTCTGTCTTCGGAGAGTCGCTTTGATTTTGGCCGCAAGTCTCGCGAACACTCTGGTTAGGAGAGAGGTTCAAGTGTGTTCGTGAGAAATCCGGGTTAGGTGATGAGCGCGAAAACAAGCATACCCGCAGTCCGTGTACTGCCCGAGAACGTGGCCAACAAGATTGCAGCCGGCGAGGTGGTCGAACGCCCCGCGTCTGTTGTCAAAGAGCTTGTTGAGAACGCGCTGGACGCCCGCGCGACGCGGATTCAGGTGCGGCTTGTGGCTGCGGGGCGCAGGACGATCGAGGTCATCGATAACGGTCATGGAATGTCCGAGCAGGATGCGTTGCTGGCGATTGAACGGCACGCGACAAGCAAGATCCGCAAAGCCGAGGACCTGGACAACATTCTGACGCTTGGGTTCCGTGGAGAGGCCCTGGCGAGTATCGCGGCCGTTTCACGATTCGAGATGGTCACGCGCCGCGAACGCGATGAGTCCGCGACGCGGGTGCGCGTGGAAGGGGGAATCCTTCGCGACGTAGACCACGTGGCCGCGCCCGTGGGAACGCGAGTGAGCGTGAACCGGCTCTACTTCAACACACCCGTACGCGCGAAATTCCTGAAGGGGATCACCACCGAACTGAGTCTGTGCATCGATATCGTGCAACGGCACGCGCTCGCGGAAGTGGGCGTCGGATTTCATCTGTTGCACAACGAAAAGACGCTGCTCGACATCCCGGAGCGCGCGACGCTGCGCGAACGGGTCGCCCTTATCTGGGGACTCAACTTCCTGAACGATTTGATCGACTTGGATGAAGAGCAGGCTGGACTTCGATTCCGAGGGTTGGTGGGAACGCCCGCACTCACGCGGTCGCAGCGTTCGCATCAGTTCTTCTTCTTGAATCGGCGTCCTATCGTGAATCGTTCGCTGCAGTATGGCTTGGAAGACGGCTACCGCGGACTGCTGACGATTGGACGGTATCCGGTGGGCATCGTCATGGTCGAGTCGCATCCGCGCTACGTGGATGTGAACATCCACCCCGCGAAGCGCGAAGTGCGTTTCCGCGAGGAGCGCGTGGTGCGCGAAGCCATTCGTGACGTAGTCCGCCGCCGTATGGAACGCATCCAAGTTGGACGCGAGACGCTGGTGACTCCCGCGCCGTCGTTTCCAGTGCGCGAAGAACCGGTCATGCGGACACTCATAAGCGAGACAAGCCCAAGGCTCGCCGGTACGGAAGCGGCAAGTGCTTCTATACCGCCCATGTTTGAGACTCCGCCCATCCTAGCCGCACGTTTTGTGGAGACCGCGAATCCGCTTGAAGCCTACACAGAACCGGTGCAAACCGAATTCGCGGGTTCGGGTCCGGCAACGTCGGACCACGTGGATCGGGTTGCGCCAATGGCCGTCTACCGTCCTATCGGCCACATGGACGATGCTCCGATGCAACTCTTCGACACGTACTTGCTGGTGCCGGAAGAAGACCGGTTGTTGATCATCGACCAGCACGCGTTGCATGAGCGGTTAACCTACGACAGTCTGCGCGCTGATCTTGCCGACCACGATTACCAGGCGCAGCAGTTGATCGTGCCCATTCTGGTGGAGCTTCCCCCGTCGCATGCGCGGCTGCTCGAAACGAATCTGCCGCTTTTCTCGCGTATCGGGATCGAAATCGAGCCGTTTGGCGGCACGACATTCCAGGTGACGGCGGTTTGTCACCTGTATCAGGAGTCCAAGATTGCCGATGCAATCTTCCGCGTGCTGGACCAGTTGGCGCAGGGGGACTTGTTCTCGCGCGAGGACTTTATCTCGGACGCGCTCCGCTTGACCGTGGAGGCCTGCCGAGGCTCCGTGAAAGCAGGCGATCGGCTGTCTCCGCAGGAACGCAAAGAACTGCTGGAAGGGTTCCGGCGGATGCGCCCCCCCTACACGTGTCCCCACGGAAGGCCAATCATCACCGAATTGACCCAAATGCAGATGGAGAAGAGCTTCCGGAGACGGCAGTGACTTCCATTCTGGCAGTCGTGGGACCTACCGGGTCGGGCAAGACGGCGTTGGCGATTGAAGTTGCCCGGCGCCTCAACACCGAGATTATCTCCGCCGATTCGATGCAGGTGTATCGCGGAATGGAAATCGGGACAGCGGCCCCCACCGCCGAGCAGCTTGCTGCGGTGAAGCACCATTTCGTGGGAGTGCTCGAACCGGATTGCGAATTCTCTGCGGGCGAATTCCAGCGGCAGGCGCGGATGGTGGTCGATACGCTGAATGCGCGTGGGAAGGTTGCCGTCGTGGCCGGTGGGTCCGGCTTGTATGTCAATGCGTTGATTGACGGCCTTTTCGATGGACCTCCGAAAGACGATACGATTCGAGAAGAGTTGCATCGGGAGGCCGAGTCGGGAGCGCCGCTCTACGAACAACTGCAATCGGTGGACCCGGAGTATGCCGCGATAATACTTCCAGGCGATCTGCGGCGGATCGTGCGGGCCCTGGAGGTGTACAGGCTGACGGGGCAGCCCATGTCTCGGCTTCATCGCGAGCACCGTGAGCGAACACACGCCTATTCTGCGGTGTTGGTCGCACTGGATTTTCCGCGCGAGGAGCTCTACCGGCGAATCAACGAGCGTGTCGACGCAATGGTGGCCGCGGGGTTTGTGGAGGAAGTGCGGGCGCTCCTGGAACGCGGATACCGCTCAGAGGTTGAACGTCTGCGATCGGTAGGATTTCGGGAGATGGCAGCGTATATAGACGGTAAACAGACGTTGGCCGAAGCGATAGAGACCACCAAGCAGCAGACGCGACGATTCGCCAAGCGGCAGTTGACGTGGTTCCGGGCCGACGATCGTATTCACTGGTTGCCGGTGACGGGTAGCTCGTTTACCGAGGCGCACGTGGAGCAGGCATTGCGGCTGCTTCAGGATGAGAGCGCGTCAGCTCGGTAAGCGGAAGTCTCCGAGACGAGGATAACGACGCGCCGGTCGTGGGGCGCCGTGGGCAACGAGTCCATCACCAGAAAATCGTAGGCCAGACCGATGGAAACGCCCCCGAATTCGGATAGGAATCGGTCAAAATACCCGCCCCCAAAACCGATTCGGTGACCGGACGGCGAGAAGGCAACTCCTGGGACAAGGACGATGCTGTCGCGTGACACGCGTGTCGCGGGAAGGGTCCGAACTGGTTCGGGAATGCCATACTTGCCCTCGGTCAGTGACTCCAGCGACGAAATCTCAACCCAGTCCATGGCTCCGGGGGTGCCCAGGCGAGGCACGGCAACCCGGCGGCCTTCCGCGAGCGCGGAGGTTATGAGAGCGCGCGTATCGACCTCGTTGTCAATGGAAACGTACGTCAGAAGCATCGGGGCCGCCCAGAACTCGGGTTGAAGCAGGAGATTGGCATGGACCGCCGCACTGCGAGTTTGGACCTCGGTGGGTGACAACGCCGAACGCATGGCGCGGAGGCGTGCCCGAAGCTGGGATTTCGCATCAGGGTTTGACATGCGGTTCCTTTCCGCAAGTATGGTTCGAAATCAAGCGACCGAGTACACCTGCCCGTTAGTGCCTTGCGGCGCACTCGGCTGCGCAAGAGTCCGAATAAAGTCTAGCGTGGAGACCTGGGAGAAGAAAGTTCCGGTGATGGGCAGGAATTACCGGTACGAGCTAGGATGCTCCTGCCTGCTTACCCGCCAAAGTCTTCAATTTTCGCCATTTTACCGCTAGTCATCGCATTGGCACATTCATTGCATCTGGCCTATCCGACCTGTCCCATAGCAGGTCGCTCGTGAGTGGTCGGCCCGGCGTCGGCGATGCTCTCCCTAAAGCGTCGTCGAATCATCCCTAAGCAACGCCGGGCTGCCGGGAAAAGCGCCGAAAGGCGATTGCGATAGGGTCCGAAACCGGGGAGGTAGCGATGATACAAGGCCTGTATGCGGCAGCGACGGGCATGATGGCGTTGGAAGAGCGTCATAACGTCATCGCCAATAACATCGCCAACTCGGCGACGGTGGGGTTCAAGCGTCAGAACCCCATATCCCAGGGGTTCAAGGAGTTGTTTCTGGGCGAAACGGCCACGGCGGCGCAACTGAATTCGAAGCGCGGCCCCGGCGGCGGACTCAAGACACTTGCCACGTTTACCGACCTGCAATCAGGTCCGATTTTTACCACGGACGACCCACTGAACGTTGCCCTTTCCGGGCCGGGGTTCATTGGCGTCGAGACGCCCGGTGGCGAACGCTACACGCGCAACGGCTCATTCATCGTGGATGTGGACGGCCAGTTGGCAACGCAGGACGGCTACAAGATTCAGTCGGCCGGGGGCGGGGCAATCGACGTAGGCGAAGGCAAGGTGCGGATAGACGACACCGGCGCGGTCACTGTGGATGGCCAGCTTGTCGGAGAGATTCGCATCGTGGAATTTCAGGAGCCTCGGCTGCTCGAACAAGAAGGTGGAAGTCTTTTCTTTGCGTCGGAACCCGTAGCCGCGCAAGCAACGGCGGCGACGGAGACGCGTCTGATAGCGGGTTCGCTTGAGGCATCCAATGTGCAGGCGCCCGTCGAGATGGCAGAGATGATGCTTGGTCTGAGGGCCTATGAGGCAAACCAGAGAGTCATTACGGCGGTTGACGAGACGGCAGGGCGTCTCATCAACGACGTGGGTTCACCGGCCTAATAAGGAGCGAAGGGGATGATTCGCGCACTGTTCACGGCGGCAACGGGCATGGTTGGGCAACAGACCAACATTGACACGATTGCCAACAACCTCGCGAACGTCAATACGACAAGTTTCAAGAAGAGCCGCGTGAATTTTCAGGATTTGCTGTACGAAACAGTGAAGCCGGCCGGTACTCAGACGGCGGCAGGTGAAATCATCCCGGCAGGCATTCACATCGGGCACGGCGTGCGGCCTGTAACGGTTGCAAAGACGTTTTCACAAGGAAATCTGATTCAGACCAATAATCCCTTCGATATGGCTATCGAGGGGGATGGTTTCTTTCAAGTCGAATTGCCGGATGGCACCACGGGGTACACACGGGACGGCAGTTTCCGAATCAACGCAAATGGCATATTCGTGACGGCGGACGGTTTCCCGCTAACGCCAGGAATCACGGTGCCGAACGACTTCGAGGAAATTTCCATCGGGCAAGACGGTGTGGTCTCGGTCACTGTGCCGGGGAACGCGACACCTTCGAACCTTGGGACCATACAGTTGGTGCGGTTCATCAACAATGCAGGCCTCGACGCGAGTCTCGGCAAGAATGTCTTTCAGGAGACCGAAGCTTCGGGCCCACCCGTGGCAGGTCAGCCGGGTCTAAACGGTCTTGGTACGCTGCAGCAACAATTTTTGGAGAACTCGAACGTTCAGGTCGTGGAAGAGATTCTTAATCTGATCATTGCGCAGCGCGCCTACGAGGCAAATTCGAAGGTCATACAGACCTCCGACGAAATGCTTCAGACGGCCAATAACGTCAGACGGTAAGCGGTAGGGTAAGGAGCTGAACATGAGACGCGCACGGATTCTCGGAATCGCAGTAGCCGCGCTCCTTCCCATGACGGCGTGGGCGGAACCCGCCGACACCGTCATGCTGAAGACGGAGGCCTACGTAAAAGGCCCAATGGTTACCTTGGGCGAGGTCGCGGAGATTAAAGGGGAGAATGCTCCGGTTCTCGGGCAGATCGAGTTGGGCGGAGCGGCTGCGCCGGGCGCCTCCAAGCGTTTGGATGCGACGCTCGTGCGCACGCGCATCGAGAGCGCGGGGGTCCAGGCGAGCGACATTACGCTGGACGGCGCCAATGCGGTCGTCGCAAAGACGCTTTCGATGGAATTGACCCAAGACATCCTGGCAGAGGATCTGTTTGCGTTCATTGAATCTAAGGTGCCCTGGAAGCTCGAGGATACGGAAATCGAGGTCGAGCATCAGGCGCAAAGCATCGTCGTCCCCGAAGGTGAACTGTCCATCAAGTGGTCGCCTCAACCCCAGTACCGTTGGATTGGGCCGACCGTCTTTCGCGGTGAGATCCGTGTGGACGGCGACGTGAAGCGCAGCATCACCATGAAGGCCAAAGTAGATGCACTGGCAGACGTGCTGGTGACCACGATGGACATCCCTCGGGGGAAACTGATTACTCCCTCCGACGTGCAAGTGGAAAAGCGTTCCTTGGCGAATCTACGTACTGGCAGCTATGTGACGGAGTTGGAGGACTTGGTAGGAAATACGGCACGGAGCACCATCTTTGCGGGGCAGGTCATCTCGCCGCGGCAAGTGGTGCCGCCGCAACTGGTAAAGCGGAATCAGGCGGTCACGGTGGAAACGCGGGCAGGTGGATTGCTCATCCGGTCGCGCGCAGTCGCCCTCGGAAATGCAGGGGCCGGCGAAGTACTGACCTGCCTTAATCCCGATTCGAAACAGGAGTTTGTGGGAACGTTACGCAAAGACGGCATCGTGGTTGTGGAGTAGGGAGGACAGGATGAACAGGCGATTGATAACGGCAATTGCGGCCACGGTGATAGCGATAGCCCCCGCATGGGGGGATTCGTTGTTTTCGCAGAAGACAGCGTCACAGGGGACGCTTGTTTCGCTGAAGAAGGCGCGGTTCGCCGAAGGCGACATCATAACCGTTCTTATCAAGGAAGAGATCGCCGCGCAGACCGATGCGAATACGAATACGAAGAAAGAGTCCGACGTGGAGTCGGAAGCGAACGCCGGCGACAACACCTTCCTGACGGCGGCAAAGCCGGACGGTTTCGGCATTACAACAGCGGGAAAGCTGCCGAACTGGCAGATTGGAATGAAGAACGAACAACGCACCACCGGTAAGACCGCGCGTAAGAACACGTTGGAGACCACCGTAACGTGCACGGTTACGAAGGTGAACGACAACGGCACCATTGAATTGCGGGGCGAGAAACTGCTGACCATGAATCGCGAACAGTCGCGGATGGTGGTGTCGGGGACTGCGCGGGCTCGGGACGTGACCCCCGCGAATACACTGGACTCGACTCAATTGGCGAACGCCGTTATTGAACTGAGCGGAAAAGGGCCGCTTTGGAACAATCAACGTCGAGGCGTGCTCACGAGGCTTCTGGATTGGGTGTCGCCATACTGAGCGTGCGTGAAACGGGCATGAATTCAAGGTTTGCGTGATGGAAAGGCTTAGGGACCAGTAATGCAAGCACTACGAGGCAGTCTGATTTGCGCGTTGCTCGCCGGGCTGGTGTTATCGGCCCCCGCGAGTGCGGCACGTATCAAGGACTTGTGCGAAATCCAGGGGGCACGGGGTAACCAACTCAAAGGCGTGGGTATCGTCGTGGGCCTTGCGGGCACCGGCGATAAAACCGGCGACGCACTACGCCGGATGCAACGCATGCTGGACCGCATGAACATTGATGTAGATAAAATCGCCGATCTGAAGTCCGACAACGTGGCCGTGGTCATGGTGGATGCCACCCTACCCGCATTTGCGAAAGAAGGTACGCGTATCGACGTTCGCGTAAGTGCCGTTGGCGACGCGGAAAGTCTGGAAGGCGGTACCCTCCTGGAAACGTATCTGTATGGTCCCGGCACCGATGAGACGGTGTATGCCGTCGCGCAGGGTCCGTTATCGGTTGGCGGATTCAACGCGGATACGGGCGGTGGGACGTCGGTCCGCAAGAATCACGTAACCGTGGGCCGTATTCCGATGGGCGCATTCGTCGAACAAGAAGTCCCTTCGACGATTACCGACGGGGATCGTGTCGCGCTGCTTCTACGCCGCCCAGACTTCAAGACGGCCGAGAACATTCGTCAAGCGGCGGATAAGGAGTTTGGGGAAGGAAGCGCTTCAGCGTTAAGCGCGAGCACCATCACGGTGCGTATCCCTCAGGACATGCAGCAGGAACTCATTGGCTTCATCGCCAAGCTGCAGGATTTGGATGTGTCCTCAGACCTGCCCACCCGTGTTGTGATAAACGAGCGCACAGGCACGCTGGTTGTAGGCGGCGACGTAATGATCAAACCGTGCGAAGTGGCTCACGGCAACCTGAGCATTCAGATTGCGACAACGCCGGTGGTAAGCCAACCCGCCCCGTTGTCTCAAGGGGAGACCGTTAAGGAAGAGGTCGTGGACGTTGCAGCGGAAGAGCAGCAAGCTTTCCTGATGCCGGTTCAGGGGACATCCGCGAGCGACGTCGCATTGGCTTTGAACAAGCTCAAGGTGACTCCCCGCGACATGATTTCCATCTTTCAGGCATTGCGTGAGTCGGGGGCGATGGACGCGGACTTGGAGATTATGTAGTGCTGTACGTAAACCCATTGGCGAATGTGACGGAAGCGAGAACCGGGGCTTTGGCGAAGGAGTCCTCGCGCGAGAAGCTGGCTTTGCAGGAATACGAGCACTATTTCGTCTTCACCCTGCTGCAAGAAATGCAGAAGTCTGTTCCCAAGGGAACCCTTTTTGGCAATGACCCTGATTCGGACTACTACCGTGAGATGCTGAACGATACCTTAAGCGGTGAAATTGCCAAAAGCGGGCAATTCGGAATCGCGAAGCTGATGGAGCAGCAGTTGCGCGCCGCCGAATCCAGGGGGAGGGCCGCCCTGGCCGCCTCGGAAGCCACGGCCGCCCCGCTGATCGAGGTCAAGTGATCGCGAGCGTCTGCCGATAAAGAGTAAAGCAAAAGGAATCTGATGGCTGTGGATAGCAACATCAATACGCTATGCCAATTGCTGGAAGATGAGATTGAACGCCAAGAGAATCTCTTGAGTGTTTGCCGATCTCAGCATGAGGCGTTGTTGGCGCAAGATCTCGAAACGCTGCAGGCGCGGACAGAAGCACTGGAAGCGCTGGTTCGAGAGACGGCGCAAGCCCATGCAATGCGCAACTCCATCGTGCAACCTATTCTGGCCAAAGGCGGTATTTCGAACGCAAATCCGTGTTTGAGCGATTTAATCGAAGCGGTCCCCGTGGAATGGAAGGGCAGGCTGAGGGATTTGCAGACGCGTCTGAAGGCGGCCATCGCGGCGAATCGAACGGTTGTTCGAACGAATGCACGCATGTTGCGCCAGTCGTTAAACGTGACAGAGCAGTTGTTGGACACATTCCAGGCGTGTTCCGAAGGGCTTGCGGGCAACTACACGGAACAAGGAGGCGGGACAACCGTGCGCCTCATCGAGCCTGTAATGTTGGATCATCGGGGGTAGTCCATGGGTGCGCTACGTGTTACACAAGGTATCGTGATGAACCGGTTGCTCAACAATATCCAGGATCAGAGCAAGCGGATTCTGGATCTGCAGACGCAACTCGCAACCGGATTGCGCGTGAACACCGTTTCGGACAATCCTGTGGACGCGCGCCGCGCGATGAACACGCGAGCCGCCATTGCCAAGAATCAGCAATACCTCGACAACATGTCCTCCGCAAGTCCACAACTTGAGGAGTCGGTAAGCTCGCTGCAGACCATGGTGAATGCCATCCTGCGCGCCCGCGAGCTAACCCTGCAAGGGGCAAATGGCACGGAAGGCCAGGCAGCCTTGGATGCCATCGCGGAGGAAATTGACCAACTGCTTGAGGGCGCCGTCAATACGGCGAACCATCAATCGGGAAATCTCTACATCTTTGGCGGCACGCGTACCCGTTCGATGCCGTATGAGGTCACAAGGGACGTCGACGGCGATATCACGGCTGTCACCTATCAAGGGAATACTGAGACGGTTTCCGTGGGAGTTGCGGACGGGGTCACGGTGGAAGTGAACGAGCCCGGGTCCACGGTGTTTCAAGGGTCGCAGGACCTGTTTCAGACTTTGATCGACATACGCGATGCGCTGCGTGCGGGCGATCAGGCGACGCTTCAGAATCAGAGCTTGGATGAGTTGGAGGCGATACGTCAGCAGCTCAATCAAGGAATGGCGCGTCTGGGTGCGGTGCAGAATCGTGTAACCAGCCTGACCAATGAGACGGAAGATTTCCAAATCCAGTTAGAGCAGTTGCTTTCGGATTCACGCGACGCGGATTTTGCGGATGTCATCATCCGGTTGAACGCGCAAAGCAACGCGTTTCAGGCGGCCCTAAACGCCGCTGCGCGAGTAATCCAGCCAAGCCTACTCGACTACGTGGGATAATTGATTCCCTTCTAGACCTTCCTTAGAATCTATGTATTCCATTCTTGTGTGCACCGTTGGTGTACCAAAGCACATGGAAGCTCAAACTCAGAAAGCAGTAGCCCATTCTACGGCGCTATGCACATGCAAGGAGATTAGGCGTGAAACCCCTTTGGGCACTTTTGGTTTGTCTGGCAGTTTGCTCGTGCGCCTCGTCGGGCGGAAGCGTCATCGAGAAAGTGAAATATGACTTTGGCATCGGTGAGAAGCCGGAGGGCTACGTCTCGGGCACCGATAAGGTCATGGAACGCCTGGACGGGATTGGTAAGTCCGAGCTGAAGCGCATGAATATGGCGGGGCGGCATGGAGAGGTCGTTTTCGAGGGAGAAGGCCAACTGCGCGGCAAGTACTATAAGAAGGTGAAAGTGTACGAGGAATACCATCCGCTGGACGCGTTTCCGACGTCGCGCAGTTCGGCGACCGAACGCGGATTCATCGGCTTGATTCAATATACATATCGAGTCTACGAAGGTGAGCGAAAGTCGAACCGTACCGAGGCAGCCGCAGCCTCGGCAAATACCCAAACGGATGTCTCCGGCCGCGAGACGTATCGGTATCGCTTTGGTCAAGGCGCCACGTGGGACGGCGCCCCGGGTGAACTGACCAGGGACTAGTCCGCGTTTTGCGCGGGCGCAATTGAGCGCCGGAGAAGAGGCGCAGGAATCCGCCATCTCCGGAAAGGGGGGCCAATGGTTTCGTGCGTAGTCTTGTGTCTGGCCATATCCACTCCGTTGCTGGGAGTCGGCGCGGACAAGACGCCGTTCATCATCAACGAGGACAATAGCCATTTCTTTGGTTCGCGCAATGCAGGCGACATGACGCTGGACGGGCTCCACGCGTTTGTCGATCAGTACGCGGGCACGGCCGTAACGCATCTTTTCCTGAATCCCAATGCGATGCGGGCCAGCCATGAAAGTGCCGCCCGCGACGCCATTTGGGAAGTCGGTGACCAGGTGGTTCCCGATGAACCGGAATTCTGCCGGAAATGGGTGGATAACGCGCGGCTCCTTCATGAGCGGGGATTGGACCCCTACGCGGTATGGATTGCACGTTGCCGTGAGAAGGGCATCTCGCCGTGGCTGACGATGCGCATGAACGATGTGCACGACGTCAACAACCCGAAAAACTTCATGCACAGCACGTTCTGGGTGAAGCACCCGGACTACTGGCGCGTGCCCGGCAGTACCGGCGCGTGGCAGGATCGCGCGCTGAATTACGGGATTCCAGAAGTGCGCGAACACGCAATGGTGTACGTGAAGGAACTGTTCGAGCGATATGATCCCGACGGTATTGAACTGGATTGGATGCGGTTTGGCTATCACTTCAAGCCCGGCGAAGAGGCCAAAGGACGGGACATCCTCACTCAGTTTATGCGCGATGTGCGGGCGCTGTCGGTGGATTGGTCGCAGAAACGAGGTCATCCGATTCAAATTGGCGCGCGTGTGCCCGCGGTCCCCGACGCGGCGTACGGACTTGGCATGGATGGCGTGACTTGGGTTAAGGAAGACTTGGTCGACGTGCTGGTTCCGACACCATTTTGGGCAAGCATCGATTTCGACATACCCGTCGAGGAGTGGCGCGCGCGTCTGGGCGATAGCGCTAAGAAGATAACGCTCGCGCCTGGAGGAGAAATACTCATTGCTGCATATCCGGGCGCCAAGCAGACGGAGAATACCTTGTCGTCGGCGCGGGGTTTCGCCTCCATGGAATTGATGCGCGGCGCGGACGCAATTTACTTGTTCAACTACATGGACCCGGCCCCCATGCATGGCGGTGTGGAGGCCTACCGGTCCTTGCTGGAAGAAGGTATAGCGCTTAAAACGCTGGTTGGGAAAGAGCGGCGCTTTGTCAGCACCTATCACGATACGGTCCCCGCAGGCGTCTCCAACGGAGCACAGTTGCCCGCTGCGTTGGCGGATAACCCGGTAATCACTATCTATGCGGGTCCAAAACCTCCCTCCGGCAAAGCGGCAGTGATAATCGGATTTGATAAGGCCGAGGGGGTAGATGAGAAGACACTCAAGGTGTCCGTGAACGGTGCCGCATGCTCGTTGGCAGGAATCGTTGAGGACTTGGCCGATTTTCCGGGAGTAGCCAGGGCAATTCGATTTGAATCGGAGTTGAGTGCGCTCAAAGATGGAAGCAACGCCGTGGCGGTGAGCGGTGGTTCCGGCGAGGCCAAGATGGTCTGGGCGGAGATTCGGGAATAGTCCGCAATTTGCATCGGCGCTATAGTGCGCCGACGCAAATTGCTCACGTGCGCGACTTTGATGCTATGCCATGAGGATTTCTCGCGAACACACACTGTTTTCGGAGAACTGCCCAATTTCTTGCCGTGAGTCCCGCAAACGCACTGGTTGCGAGAGAAGGCAAAGTGTGTTCGTGAGAAATCCGGGAATAGGCCCGATTAGATTCTCAAGTCTGAGATTTCACATCTAAGACCGTCGGACGTGACAATGAGGCAGGCGAATCGCCATGCTCGATCGTAAGTTGGCGTGTCCACTACGCCTTGGGTCGGGAAACCCTCATCTTCGCCTCAATGAGCTGGGGGTGAGTCAGGTTCATCAGGTCGGCGAGTTTGTGGACCAGATAGTCTTCGTGGCCATCCAGACTGCCGTCCGCATAGATGACTCGCCACACTTCTTCAATGATTCCAACTTTCTCTTCTACGCTGCATGATTGATTGATTTGGTTTGTGTACTTCCAGAGCCCGCTGGCTTCCTGTCGGCGTTCTTGGGCCACTTCGATGAGTTCCTCTGCCTCCTCCTGCAAGAGGTCGAATCGCGTACGCAAAGAGTCGATAATGAGCTGACACTCGGCAGGAGAAAACTCGTTGTCTGCGCCGGCCACTTCAAGCAATACAATACAAGTGGCCAAACGCAAGCGTTCCTCGCGGTCGACGGCCGAATCGGTCTGGCGTGGAGCGAGCAGTTGGAGAAGCTTCTCAAGCATGACAGTCCCTTCATTTTCTTGAATGCTAACACGTGTTTCCGATTGACTTCCAGAAAGGAAGTGTCATCATAGTCCGGATGTCTCACAAACCAGCGCGGACTTGTCTCTTAGCCGGCGCGCAATAGACTCGGAATTCAGTCTGCGGTAAGGAGAGCCAACAATGCGGGCCTTTGTGGCCATTGAGATCCCCGAGGAAATTCGGATGAGGCTGCTGGACGTACAACAGAATCTGCGCGAATCGCGCTTACGCGCTTCGTGGGTGAAACCCGGCGCCATGCATCTGACGTTACGCTTCTTGGGCGAAATCGGCGAGGCTGACGCGGAAACGTATCTGGAGCACGTTGCGCCGGCATTTGCCGAGGTGAGCGCGTTTGACCTCACGGTTCGCGGTGTCGGCGCTTTTCCCAACGCCCGGAGACCAACTGTCGTGTGGGCTGGCGTGACGCCTGCCGATGGGGCGCTTGAAGCTGCATTCCGGATAGCGGAGGCGGGGGCTGTGGCCATCGGGCAGAAGCCGGAGAATCGCCGCTTCCATCCTCATGTCACGTTGGCCCGCATCAAGGATGACCGGGACAAGGCGAGTGGTCGAGGCGCGAAAGATGCGGGCGATCCGGCAATAGAGAGACTGGCTGCATTGATGCGGCGCGAACAGTCTACGCTCTTTGGTGCATTCACGGCGAAGAGTGTGTCATTATTTTCCAGTGACTTGAGGCCTCAAGGCCCTGTTTATACCTGTATCAAGGAGTTTTCCTTCCCGACATGATTGGACGCGCGATTTATAGTCTGCTGACGCTGTACATGATGCTGGTTCTCCTGCGTTGGCTGGCGTCTTATCTTGAGATAGACTTGTACTCCGCGCGCTGGCGCTGGATACCGCAATGCGTTGATCCCTTCCTCAAGCCGATCCGGCGCGCGTTGCCGTCCCTGGGTCCAGTCGATTTTGGGCCGCTGGCGGCTTTGGTTGTGCTGTGGTTTGCCCGATTCTTGATCCTCGCCGCTATTTACCCCGCAAGGTGACAAGCAATGTTGCGCCAGAAGTTTATCAGGCGCTGGTTTGGAAAGGAGGGACTCATCGAAGCGGGAGATCCCTACGCCGAAGACCGTTCGCGCATGATCGACACGCAGCTCAAGCGCAGAGGAATCGTGGAGCCGCGTGTGCTGGAGGCGATGGGGAGTATTCCACGCGAGTGCTTTGTGCCGGATGACCTGAAGTCTCACGCATACGATGACCGTCCGCTCGAAATTGGTCACGGCCAAACCATCTCCCAGCCGTTCATGGTCGCTCTGATGACGCAGTTGGCGCACGTCAAGCCCGATGATACCGCTCTGGAAATCGGCACGGGCTCGGGTTACCAATGCGCCGTGCTCGCGCGGCTGGCCCGGCGAGTCGTCAGCATTGAACGGGTGCCGGAGTTGGCATCGCGTTCCGCAGGTCTGCTGCAAACGCTGGGATTTAACAATGTGGAAGTTCAAGTGGGTGACGGCACGTTGGGATGGCAGGAGTCAGCCCCATACGATGTGATTATCGTCACGGCTGCGGGGCCGCGAATACCCGCCGCGCTGCGAAATCAGTTGCGGGAAGGTGGGCGGTTAATCTGTCCAGTCGGGGGGCGGGAATCGCAGGAGTTGCTCTGCATAACGAAGATCGGCCAGACCTTTCGCCAGGAATATAGCACCGGATGCGTTTTTGTTCCCCTAATCGGAGCGGATGGCTGGGATCTGACCGAGTAGTCCGGGCTTCTCGCGAACACACGCGAACTTATCTCACAGGTTGTTTACTGTCCGACAGGAAGACTTCTTCATGAATGCAGTTGAGCTACATGACATTACGTTTAAGCGAAAGGGGCGGACCATCCTCGATCGTGTTTCGTGGACGATCCAGCAAGGCGAGCACTGGGCCCTGATTGGGGCAAACGGTTCGGGTAAAACAACGCTTCTCAAGATTGTCACCGGCTACGAATGGCCAAGCGAGGGCACGGTCAGTGTACTGGGACGTGTATTCGGCGAGTGTGACATCCGGGAGTTGCGCAAGACCATCGGCTGGGTGAGTTCGGCGTTGGAGAGCAGGTTGCCGCAGGATGACACGGCGCTGGACGTTGTGGAATCGGGGTTGGAGGCGACGCTAGGGCTCTATCGGCAGTATTCGGACGAGGAACGCGCACGCGCATGGGAAGCGCTGAGCTTGCTGAACAGCGAGGGCCTGGCTGACCAGCCTTTTGGCGTGCTGTCCCAAGGGGAACAACAGCGTGTGCTGATTGCTCGCGCACTCGTCTGCAAACCAACGCTCTTGGTCTTGGATGAGCCGTGCGCCGGGCTGGACCCGCACGCGCGTCGCGACTTTCTGGACGACTTGGCCCGCTTGGCGGAGCGGGAAGATGCGCCAACTCTGTTGCTCGTTACACATCACATCGAAGAGATTGGTGGGTGGGTGACTCGGGTGTGTGCCTTAAAGGCGGGACGTGTCGTCGCGCAGGGAAGCACTCGCGACCTGCTGACCTCCGAAATCCTCTCAAAAACGTTCGATATGAATTGCCGCGTGGAATTCGACGGCGCGAGCTATTGGCTGCGCCCCGGACTTGCGCACGACACGGCTCGCACACATTCCGTCTGATTCGACACTTGCCGCCCCATATCACAAGATCCGTATTGCGCAAATAGCGCAGCCGTGATAGCTTACTTATGCAAGGTGACGCTTCTGGTGGTTTCCTCTTTTCGCGAAACGTAAATCCTGTCCTGGACTTGATTCCAGTCTATCCGGAGTACTTGACCGACCCAAAAGTGACTATCCCGGATTTCTCACGAACAAACCTGAACCTCTCTCGAAACCGTTGTGTTTGCGAGACTTGCGACGAAAAACAAAGCGGGTCTCCGAAAACAGAGTGTGTTCGTGAGGAATTCGGAATAGGGGGGACGCGCGCTGCGCGATCAGTTTACGGTTACGCGGTCTGTCCCTCGCTCGCTGAAGTCTGCCCGGATTCCACGGGTGGATGCAGGCTCTGGGGAGCGGGCTGTTGGATGACGGGCGTGGACGCCGGGACGGGCGGATTGGCTACGTGGTCGAGTACAAAGCCCAGGATA
>JAIBAQ010000050.1 GCA_019695095.1 Candidatus Hydrogenedentota bacterium | reverse complement strand
GAAGTTCTGAAAGCCCTGGGGCACTTCATCCATACCCATGTGCGTGCCAGCGACATCGCCTGCCGCTTTGGCGGCGAGGAGTTCGCGATCATCATGCCGGACTCCTCAATAGAAGATGCTGGCCGACGCGCCGACAATTTGATTGAAGGCGTGCGCACAATGAGCATTCATCACGGAGGGGTTACTCTTCCGGCCATAACGCTTTCCATTGGGGTTAGCGCCTTTCCCGAACACGGCGGTACGAGCGAGGAACTGCTCAGCGCCGCTGACCATGCTTTGTACCGCGCCAAAGAATCTGGACGGGATCGCGTGTGCTTGGAAGTCACTGCCGTGTAATGCTTTAGGTTAAAGTGGCCGCGTGTCTGTAATTACAATTCGCCGTCACTTTTCAATTGGCCTGCCAATCTGATAGAATCCCCTCATAAGGCTTCGGGGTAGCGCCCAAAGCCTCGATGTTTACCAATTCCAGCAACCAAGATTCAGCGTGTTTCCATCGAACCGGGCGGGTCTCCGGGGATAGGTGGATTCGCGCCGGGGGATACCATGGCCAGCGAGTCGCGCATTGCACCGGTTACACGAATCGACCGTGAACACCCGCTCATCATTTTGCAGACCTCCAACCGCTTTCCCGACTCGGACGAGCAGTTCGGAGAAGGCGGAGACCGTATGGCCGCGGCCACGGAGCACGGGAAGGAGGCCGTGCGTGTCTGGCGCGACGTCCTTCCGGATGAGTTGCGGCCGCTCTGCCAACTGCAGATGGAGGTGCGTACTCACGACCACGTGAATCGCTATGAAGTGTTTCGCCGGATCTTCAGCGAGTTGGAGGAGGCAGGCGCGCCGGCGAATTTGCAGGTGGCCGACCCGCACGATCCGTTCGTGTTCGATCCCGAGTACATTGAGAAGCTCACGCAGGAGTTCTCGTGTATCAAAAGCTACACCATCACGGAGATGCGCTGGGAGCACTACCGAACGTTCAACGTGCCGCGCTATGCGTTGCCGCCGGAGACACGCTACGCCATCGACATGATCGACATGGCGGGACGCTACGGCAAGCACATCAGCATGTCCTTTCAGGATTTGAAGTGGATGCATATCGGCGCCGACGCGCTTCACGAAACGCTCGTCGATGCCATCATGGACCACAGCGACCATGTGCTCGCCGTGAATGAGCACATCGGGCCGCGCCACCTGCAACGCCAGACTTCCGTGTGGGGATTCTGGATCGCGGGCATGGTGAAGCACTGGGGTGTCGAGCCGCAGTCGTGGTGGTTCGAGAACGCGCGCATGCTGGAGCCAGGACTCTTCGGTCAGCGCATGGCCGACGACCCGCGCCAGATGCCGCCGTTGTTGTACCGCGCGATGATTCTTCAAGGCGCGTTGCTCGGGGCGACGGTCTACCAATTCGAACCGTACTGGGACCTGTTCGATTACGACAATGCGCACTGCTGGCGCGACGTGATCTGCCCGACGCTGCTCGAGGTGGTCAACAACAAGCTGATTTCCTCGCGCGAACAAGTCATGGAGAAGACCAAGGTCGCGTTCCAGTACAAGCCTGCGAAAGACATCAACGAATTTCACGAGAGTCTGCGCGATATCGACTGGATTGGCGATGAAGGCTTGTTCTGCCGCGCGGCATACGGCCTCTGGGAGAAGTACCTTCAACACGAGTTGATCCCCAATCGAAGCAAGAACTTCTTTATCCCGTTGTTGCCCCCCAAGACCCCGAAGAAGGCATTGGATCACTTCGCGCGCGTGGTAACGCCCGGCACCTGCAATTCGGTAGAAGGCTATGAGGAATTGCTCGCACAGCACTTCAAGCAGGCGGACGGCGACGGCACCGCCAGCATCATGACCATCAACGGCCACACGTACGTCATGCAGACGCACGAGAACCTTTACGAGCGGCAAACCTACGCGATTGATGTACCGAAAGCGGTGCGAGAGATCAGCGCGAAGACCGGCCCGAAAGGGCTCGATTTGAGTTGGCCTGCCGTGGACGGCGCAACCGAGTACCGCGTGTATCGCGTCGAAGGCGCGGCCCACGGCGCAGTGGGTTTGAGCAAACATCTCATCGGTGTCTCCAAGTCCCCTTCGTTCATGGTGGCAAAAGACGGATTAACAGCGGGTGCATCGTTTACCGTTACCGCGATTACAGACGCCAAAGAACGTCGCGAAGGCACCGTCAACTATCTGGACTACTTCGTCTTTAGCCTTAGCGAGAGCCTGCCCGCCGAAGTCGTATCCATAGCATCGGACGGCGCTGTATTCGTGGCGCCCATTGTCGAGCCGGAAGACACGCGACCGGCGAGTCAGATTGTCTATCCGACTTTCGACGGCGCGGAGGGGCCGAACAAGCTCATTGCGCAGCAAATCGTCACGCGCATCGACGAGTTCAAGAAGGCCTACGACGCGCGCGACTGGCGTCGACTGACCGACCTTTATTCCTGCCGTTACCAAGATCCGAACGGATTCCACCGCGAATACGTGGGCCGCGCATGGAAGTGGTGGTTCTTCCGCAACAACAACACAACCTTCCTCAGGCAGATCCGCACCTGGGACTTTTCCGAGTACAAAGAAACCGGGGCCGTGCGTGTTCGGATGTTCGCGCTCTGCCGCGCATGCCGCTACGACGATGCCCCCTTCGGCTACTGGACCGACGGCACCGTGCGCGTACCTCGCCACGCCGACGAAATCGTCACCTTCACTTGGCTCCAGGAAGAGGACCAGGCCTGGCGGCTCATCCACACCGAACCCGCATTGCCCAACTTCGAAGAGATGCTCTGGAATAGCCGCGGCGGTGACTTGAGAGGCGTCAAATTGCGCCCCGGCGTGGACGATTAGGTTCTGCGAGGAAATAGCCGGTCTACTCCATACGTGCAATAACGGTTGTGCGCGCTTTTGCGTGACTCGCTCGCCGATGGTGCATTTCGAATTGGTCTGACTCGCATTTCTTATGCGCTTTCTTCTCTGCAATAATCGTCTGGGGATTCCGACAAGGCCGAGAACTGGGGAGTAGAAGTGGGGTGCATGCACCAAGCGAAAGAGACTTCAGACTCGCGGCGTAATACTTCGTGGGCAGAGCTGTCGTGGCCTCCTTTGTTAACGTATTGCGCCGGTTGGCTCGGCGTGTGTGGTGTCGTGGCGGTGGTGGCCTATTTCTTTGTTGATGAACGCGCGGCTTATTTCTTCAGGGCGTATCAAGAGACTCCGTTTCGCGGGTTGGTGTCGATGCTGTCGAAGGCGGGCGATTCCGCGTGGTATGTGATTGGCGGGGCGGTGGGGTATGTGTTACTTCGGTGGTGGTACAACGTGTGGGCCGCGCGATCGGCGTATCTGTTTGTTTCCGTGGTCGCGACGGGTCTTGCGGCCAAAGCGGTGAAGTACCTCGTCGGCAGGCCGCGTCCGCGTATCTTCCTTGAAGAGGGCGACGGAAGTTTCCGCTGGTTGGAGACCGATTGGCAGTTGTGGTCCATGCCTTCCGGGCATGCGGCCACTATCGCTTCGGTGGCTATGGTGTTGGCGGTCGTGTACCCGCGGTTCCGAATTCCAATTCTGGCCTGTGGCATTGTGCTGTGCTTTGGACGAGTAGTCACGCTGGACCATTTCGTTAGCGACGTTGTTGCCGGTATTGCGATTGGAGCGGTGGGGGCGTTGTTGCTGTCGAAATGCTTCACGCTTCGCGACAAGAACTCATAAGACCAAGACCGTCAAATTTCTCAATTTCTAATACTTCACACTATTCATTTTGTAATGTAATCAGCAAATAAAATCCAGAACAAATCATCTATTCACTTGAAGGATCATTCATGTATGTATATAATTGAATTATGATGTCGTCAAGTCTACGAGAGTTCAAATCAGGGATCTTTCAAGCATTGGCGCATCCGAGCAGGGTGGCTATTGCGGAAATCCTCCGAGAAGGGGAGTTCTCAACGGGAGAAATCCTTGATCGGACAGGACTTGAGCAATCGAATGCGTCGGTTCACTTGGCGATCATGAAGACGAAGGGCGTCGTCGTCAGCCGGAAAGAGGGCAAGAGGGTCTATTATTCGCTTCGCCATCCGATGTTGGGGGATGTTCTAGACATTATGCGACAGTACTTTATGACGCATTTGTCAGAAGCGAACGAATTGCTGCAAGTCATGGCCAACGAAGACCGGGCACTTGAGATCTAGGCTCGGGCTCAATCACTCTTCGCGGAACGAACACCACACAGGCGCCAACTTATCATGCAGATGTCCGTCAGCGATGCAGCCAGGCTATTCCGCGTAAGTGAAGACACCATCTACCGTTGGGTCCAGGAAGACGAATTGCCTGCGGCGCGCTTCAATGATCGGTATCACTTCAGCCGGGTCCGGCTCGTCGAATGGGCGCACAAGCGCCGTGTGCCGTTCACGCTGGAAGGCGATTCCCGGCAATCTTCGCTTGAAGAATCGGTTCTCCGGGGCGGCGTCCGTCACGGAGTTAGTGGAAACGACAAGCGCAGCGTATTCGAGCAGGTGGTTGCTCTTTTGCCGTTACCCGAAAGCACTGACCGGGGCTACCTGCTGGAGATGCTTCTGGCACGCGAGCGGCAGGGTACGACCGGCTTTGGCAAAGGGATTGCCATACCGCATGCGCGCGATCCCATTCTGCTGCGGGTGACCCAGCCCGTGGTCATGTTGGCCTACCTGAACCATCCCATCGACTTCGAGGCTATCGATCTTCAGCCGGTCTTCGCCTTGTTCACGATGGTCACACCGACGATCTCGGCACATCTGCACCTGCTCTCCAAACTGGGCAGTATCCTGGAAGATCCGGAAATGCTACGGTTGCTGGAGGCGCGAGCAGGCACGGAAGTGGTGGTGACGCGCATACGGCACATTGAACAAGACGCCGTGTCCTCCAGCCGGACCCAAGGGACAGGATAGGGGACGCAACCGTGACCAGTCTCACTCTAGTCCTGGCCGCGATACTGCTGTTGGCATGCAGCGGACTTCCGTCGCTTGTCTTTTCCCGTGTCTCCGACACCGGGCAGCGCTGGTCATTTGGGATCACATTGGCCGCAACCTCCATCGGTGCTGTAGGCGCGGTACTCACCTTCGCAAACGATGCGACGCCTGAATTGAACGTGCCGTGGGCAGTACCCGGCGGCGCATTCCACGTGACGCTCGACGGTCTCAGTGCTGCGTTTCTAGTGTCCGTGTTCCTTTTGTCGGCCTTGGGCGCGCTTTATGGCCTGTCGTACTGGGCGCAAGCGGAGCACCCGGAAAATGGTGTGCGGCTGCGTTTCTTCTACGGACTCATGACTTCGGCGATGGCCCTACTTCTCATCGCGCGCAACGGATTGCTGTTTCTGACCGCGTGGGAAATCATGGCCTTGTCCGGATTCTTCCTGATTGCCACGGAACATGAGAAGAAGGACGTCCAAGAGGCCGGTTGGGTCTATCTCGTCGCGACGCACTTGAGTTCGTTGCTTCTGTTCGGTTTCTTTGCCATCTACTTCGCAATCACCGGCACGCTCGAACTGAAGCCATTCTCAGAGCAGCCCGCATTCGGCGCTTTGCTTTTCCTCATCGCTGTTGCGGGTTTCGGCATTAAGGCAGGGCTATTCCCTTTGCACGTGTGGCTGCCTTCCGCGCACGCCAACGCCCCCAGCCACGTTTCAGCGCTGTTCTCCGGCGTCGTGATCAAGATGGGCGTGTATGGCGTCATGCGCGTGTGTTGGCTGTTTCCCCATCCGCCACTATGGTGGGGGAGTCTGCTCGTGGCGCTGGGCGTGGTATCGGGTGTCTTGGGTGTCGCCTTTGCGTTGGGACAGCACGATATAAAACGCCTGCTTGCGTACCACAGCATTGAAAACATCGGGATCATCTTCATGGGGTTTGGCCTGGCGATGGTTGGGCGTTCGCTGGGGCAGCCTGCGCTTGTCGCGCTGGGTATGGCCGGGGCGGTTCTTCACGTCTGGAATCACGGGCTTTTCAAGGCACTCCTATTCTTGGCCGCCGGGGCAGTCATACACGCGACTCATACGCGCGATATCGAGCGCTTGGGCGGGCTGTCTAAGCGCATGCCACATACGGCGCTCATGTTCTTGATCGGGGCCGTGGCTATTTGCGGCTTGCCCCCACTGAACGGCTTCATCAGCGAGTTGTTCGTTTACATCGGATTGTTTCGGGCTTACGCTCTGGACGCGCGATCCTGGCCATTGGCTCCGTTTACCGCGGCGGCCCTCGCGCTCATCGGCGGATTGGCTGTCGCCTGCTTCGTAAAGGTCTACGGCATTGTCTTCTTGGGTGAGCCGCGTACCGAGATTGCAGAATCAGGGTCCGAATGTTCGCCCAGCATGGCTGTGCCAATGCGTCTTCTCGCGGGTTTGTGTTTTCTGATCGGACTTGCGCCTGTCGTCGTGGTCGCATTTATGGACCGCGCAACAACCGACTGGCAGTTCGCTCATCATGACCTTACGCCGAGTCTGTTTGAGATTGCCCCTATCCTTCCTCTGATGGCGGCTGGCTCTGTTGTCGCGGGGGGGACCGCGGTCGTGTTCTTCATGCTATGGCGTGCCCGAAAGCGAGGCACGACCACGTACACCGGAACGTGGGACTGCGGCTACATCGCGCCCGCGGCGCGCATGCAGTACACGGCATCGTCATTCGCGCAGATGTTGGTCAATCTCTTTGGGTGGGCGCTACGGCCACATACTTCGAAAGTGCATTTCGAAGGCTATTGGCCCAAAACCAACGTATTTCGAAGCCACGTGCCGGAGACTGTCCTTGACCAGTTGGTAGTTCCCCTGTTCAGGCGCACCGCGGACGTGTTCTCGCTTGTGCGCGTCATGCAACAAGGACGCGCACAGTTGTACTTGGTCTACATCGTGGCCGCATTGCTGGTCCTACTGGCGACCGTGTAGGTGAGCATGGCAAGGTTCTTCGACATAGTCATCCATCTTCTGGTGCTGGTACTGCTTCCTCCGCTCGTGCTGGGGATTGTGAACAAGACCAAAGCTTGGTTTGGCGGCCGGGTAGGGCCGCCGCTGACGCAGGTGTACTCCGATGTTTTCAAGTTGATGCGAAAAGACCTGACGCTGAGCAGGACCACCACATGGGTCTTTCTCATGGGGCCTGCCGTGTCGTTAACGACGGTACTTCTCGCGGGTCTTCTCATTCCATTCGGAATGCACGCGGCGCCGGTATCTTTCACGGGAGACGTTATTTTAGCCGCGTATCTTCTTGCCCTTGGCCGCTTCTTCACGGCGAGCGCCGCCTTGGATACGGGTTCATCGTTTGAGGGGATGGGGGCCGCACGAGAAGTCACCTTCTCCAGTTTTGCGGAACCGGCTTTGTTCCTCGGTTTCGCCGTGTTGGCGCGGCTGACCGAAAGCTTGAGCCTATCACACATGCTTGCCGCACCCACGTCTACCGGTTCCGTCGCCTCGATCGGAATTATCGCGTTGCTTGTCGTGGCATGGTTTGCGGTTCTACTCTCCGAGAACTCGCGAATACCCGTGGACGACCCCAACACGCATCTTGAACTCACCATGATTCACGAGGTGATGGTGCTCGATCACAGCGGCCCTGCTTTCGGGATGATTGTCTACTCAGCCGCCGTGAAGCTATTTGTCATGTCTGTTCTTGTTGTCGATCTAATCGTTCCAAAGACCGGCTTGGGCTCCCCGTTTGACTGGCTGGTCTTCCTTGTCGCAATGGCCGCGATTGGGATTGCGATTGGAATCGTCGAGTCGTCGATAGCGCGGCTTCGAATGGTGACGGTCCCAAAACTTCTGGTGTCCGCGTGCCTGTTGGCCGCCTTCGGCGCGTCGTTGTTGTTGCGATGAACGGGACTATGAATGCAATGCTGAGTTTGGCTCTTATACTGACCGTACTGCTCGACTTTGTCGCGCTGGGTTCCAGCCGATTGCGCGTATTGATACGGACGGTTGGCATTCAGGGTGCCTTGTTGGGACTCATGCCGCTGTTGCAGGAGGCAACTCCCGGCTTGCGTGTGCTTGGATTGTGCCTACTGACCGCTACCGTCAAAGGGGTGGTGATACCCAAACTGCTTTTCAAAGCGATACGCGACGCCCACATTCGCCGCGAAGTGGAGCCGCTTCTCGGATTCATTCCGTCACTGATGCTTGGAGCGGCAGGTACCGGACTCGCCATGATATTCGCGGACTCGTTGCCCTTGGTGAATGGACAGCAAGGTACGCTTGTCGTCTCCGTCTCCTTCGCGACCGTACTCAGCGGCTTTATCCTGCTTACTACACGGCACAAGGCGATCACTCAGGTGGTCGGATACCTGGTGCTTGAAAACGGCGTATTCATCTTTGGCTTGCTCCTGATCGACGCAATGCCACTCCTCGTCGAGTTGGCTGTGTTGCTTGACGTCCTTGTGGGCGTATTCGTGATGGGAATCATCATCAACCATATCCGATTGACCTTCTCGTCGTTGGATACGGCCCACCTCACGACGTTGAAGGAATAGCCGTGGCTTTGATTTTACTCATATTAGGACCAGTCCTTGCCGCTTGCATGGCGTATGCGGTGCCATCCAACCGGCTGCGTCCTTACGTGCTACCGTTCGTGGGTGTAGTGCATGCCGGCGCGACGGTGAATGCCGTTGCGCAGGAGTACGCTCCGGTAGGTGATGAATGGATGATGTTGGACCCGCTCGGCAAGATACTCCTACTTTCGGTGAGCGGACTGTTCCTGTGCTGCTCATTCTACGCGCCCGGATACCTCCGGTTTCGCAACGAGCGCTCCAACCGGAACTTTGTCGCCTGTTTGCTCATACTCGTGGCGATGATGTCGCTTGTTGCGTATGCGCAGCATTTGGGGGTGCTGTGGGTCGCCGTGGAAGCAACCACCCTGGCCGCGGCCCCATTGATTCATTTTCGATATACGCCGAAAGCGATCGAAGCAACGTGGAAGTACCTGATCGTCTGTTCGGTGGGAATCGCGTTGGCACTACTTGGACTATATTTCCTTGCGTATTCGACTCTGACCGCGGGAGACGCCCCAAAATTGGTGCTGTCGGATTTGGTGCGCTCGGCTCACAATTTCTCGGCGCCGTGGTTGCGCGCTGCATTTCTCACGCTGCTCGTAGGGTACGGAACAAAAATGGGATTGGCGCCCATGCACACGTGGAAGCCGGATGCCTATGGGGAAGCGCCAGGGCTTGTGGGGGCCATGCTCGCGGGCGGACTGACGAGTTGCGCGTTCGTCGCCATTCTTAGAGTTTCCATGATTCTGGTCGCGGCCGGACAGGCAGCGATGGTCAGTCGCGCGTGGATCATACTGGGCGTGTCTTCGATGGCCCTTGCCGCAGCATTTCTTGCCCGTCAACGAGACTTCAAGCGCATGCTCGCCTATTCGAGTGTTGAGCAGATGGGAATTTTGGCGATTGGAGCCGGGCTGGGTGGCTTGGGACTCTTCGGCGCGTTGCTGCACATGCTGAATAACGCGCTCGCAAAAGGTGTGATGTTCCTGTCTTCCGGAAACATCCACCGCGCCTACGATAGCAAGTCCTCCGCCGATGTCCGGGGCGCCATGTCGCGCGTTCCTTTGTCGGGAGGTTTGTTTCTGGTCGGGTTCTTTGCTGTTGCCGGTTCGCCTCCGTTTGGTCCCTTTGTGAGCGTGATAACCATTTTGCAGGCAGCGATGACACAATACCGATACGGCATCGCCGCCGCGTACCTGCTGCTCCTGTTCCTCGTATTCGCAGGCATGGGGAAGACGGTAGTTGCCGTTGTCATGGGCGGCGCTGACGATTCTCCCTCCAAGCGAGACTACAGAGACAACGCGGGGACAGTTGTACCGATCGTAGTCTTGCTCACGTTTGTCTTGGTGCTTGGAGTTCACCTGCCCGAGACGCTGCGCACGATTCTTTATCAAGCCGTTGACTATGTTCAGGTGATGCCATGACTTCGTCTGCATTTGCGAAGACGTGGAACGGCGAGGCGCTTGCGCTGATAGATGTACCGCGCAGGCCGATTGATCAGTTTCGGGTTGCCTTAATCGATGCCGTGAAAGCTCGTTGCAGGGTTTCGTCATTGTTTGTCCGGCGGCCAACCGAAAGCGGCAAGCCGGAATTGGTAGCCGTGCTCACGGACGATTCGGACGGTAGCGTTTTGATCGGGATTGGCGCACTCGAAGGTGAGCGTTATGCATCGCTGACGCCAAGTTGCCCTCAAGTCCATCTTTTTGAAAGAGAAATCGCGGAACAAACCGGTGTCGCTCCTGAAGGTCATCCGTGGCTGAAACCGGTCCGTTTTCCTGACAAAGCCGACCAACGAAATGCCCGAATTGGCGAGATGGACTTCTTCAAAGTCGATGGCGATGAAGTGCATGAGGTAGCCGTGGGGCCGGTTCACGCCGGTGTCATTGAACCCGGCCACTTCCGTTTCCAGTGCCACGGAGAAGAAGTCTTCCACCTCGAAATTTCGTTGGGATATCAGCACCGAGGTGTGGAAGACGCGTTGGTTGACGGCCCGCACAATCGAACGATTCATGTGATGGAGACACTCGCGGGAGACACGACCGTTGGGCACGCGTGGGCATATAGTCAGAATGTCGAGGCCCTGTCGCGAGTTCATGTGTCTGCGCACGCGCAGGTGGTGCGCGCAATCGCGCTTGAACTGGAGCGTCTGGCAAATCATACGGGAGACTTGGGCGCGTTGGCGGGAGACGTAGGTTTTCTTCCCACACAATCGTTCTGCGGCAGGATTCGAGGCGATCTCCTGAACATGACCGCATTGCTTTGCGGCAACCGATTCGGACGTTCCTTGGTCGTTCCCGGTGGCGTGCGTTTTATGCTGGAGCCCGAGCGTGCAACCGAATTGAAGAAGCGTCTGGAAACTGCCGAGCGCGATTTGCAGATTGCCGTCAACCTCCTTTGGGAGAGCGCCACCGTCCAGGGGCGATTTGAGCAGACGGGCATGGTCAGCCGGACGGCCTGCGTGGATTTGGGCCTTGTCGGTCCTGCGGCGCGGGCGTGTGGTGTGGAGGTGGATATCCGGTCCACGCACCCGACCGGGGTATACCAATTCACAAACATTCCGCTGGCAACGGCCCACCACGGCGACGTGAATTCGCGCGCGTACGTCCGATGGTTGGAGATACAGCGCTCAATTGTGTTCATTCGAGAGCGTCTCAACTCGCTGCCCGCCTCGGATAGTCTGTCGAGCCGACGCGAACTGGCCGCTGACAGCATTGCTGCCTCACTGATAGAAGGTTGGCGAGGCGAGATTTGTCATGTGGCAATAACCGGCAGCAACGGGAAGTTTTCCTCATACAAGGTTACGGACCCATCCTTTCACAATTGGACGGGACTATCGATGGCATTACGCAACCAGCCGATCTCGGATTTTCCGCTCTGCAACAAGAGCTTCAATCTCTCGTACTGCGGGTTCGACCTGTGAGTATGCAAGGATAGACGCATGCTGAAACCGTTACTCGCCAGGCTGAAACAAGGCCATCGCACCATAACGTATCCCGACGGAGAACCGCCTGCGATGCCCGATCGATTCAGGGGCCGTCCCGTGATCGATGCGTCGAAGTGCGTGGAAGGGTGCCGCGCGTGCATTGAAGCTTGCCCAACCGAAGCGCTGACTGCCGAACGTCTTCCCCAGGTTGATTTGGGAAAGTGCCTGTTTTGTGCAGATTGCTCAGAAGCGTGTCCCCAACACGCGATCACGCATCTCCAAGACTATCGCTTGTCCACGCGTACGCGCGAGGACCTCTTCGTTGGAGCGCAGGATGAACTCAGACTCGCCCGAGCGCTTGATGCAAAACTGAAGCGACTGTTTGGACGTTCGTTGCGATTGCGGCAAGTCAGCGCGGGCGGGTGTAACGCGTGCGAAGCGGACGTGAACGTTTTGAGCACAATCGGATGGGATATCGGACGGTTCGGCATTCAGATGGTGGCTTCGCCGCGTCACGCAGACGGTATCTTGGTTACCGGCTGCGTTTCAGAGAACATGCGGTTGGCCCTTGAGAAGACCTACGAGGCAGTCCCCGCGCCCAAGCTGGTCATCGTGGTCGGAGCATGTGCTATTTCGGGTGGGCCTTATGCTGGGCACAGTCAGCAGCACAATGGCGTAGAAGGCTTGCTGCCGATCGATTTGTACATCCCCGGTTGCCCTCCACATCCGCTCACTATTCTGGACGGATTGCTTCGCCTTTTGGGCAGAATTGAAGTCGATTCGGTCAGAATCCAGTCCAAGTGAATTCTCGCCCTTTTCTGTTTCTCGGGTGATTCAATTTTGTTTTTGTTTAATTAAAAAACCAACAAAACGCGAATGACAATAAAAGCATGTAGTCGTATTTTTTGCTCGACAGCGCCTTCCCGGAGATGCCATACTACCGCGTCTGATTCCGCAAGCCGAGCTGTACTGGTCAAGGGGAATCACCGGATGGTGGTTAGTCCGGATTTCTCACGAACACACACGAACAAATCTCGTAAGTAGTACGTGTGTGAGATCTGCTGCTAGAGACGAGGCAGTCCTCCGTAAGCAGCGTGTGTTCGCAAGAAATCCTCATGGCATGACCCCATGGTTTTGCATCTGGGCAATTCTTGCTGGCGGGGAAAGTCGCCGTAAGAACTGCGGGTTACCGTGGCAGAGCTGTATTCAAAAGGGGCGTGAAGATGTTCTTTCGAGTGCGCGACGCTGCAAGGCTAGTTCTGCTTGCTTGCATGGTCTGGTTTGTGGTTCCTTGGGCGGGCGCACAACTGGAAGACGAGCAGTGCTTCATGTGCCACGGCGACAACTCGCTCACCAAGACCACAGATGACGGCAAGACGATCTCTCTGTACATCGATCAAGAGCTCTACACGAACACCATCCACGGTCCCATCGGATGCATTGCGTGCCACACGGACATTGCCGAACTACCGCACGAACCCGGACTCAAACCTGTTGATTGCGGTTCCTGTCATGGCGACGAGGCGGCGCTGTACGCAAAGAGCCTCCACGGGCAGTCCGTCGCGAAAAACGATCCGCTTGCGCCTCAGTGCAGCGATTGCCACGGGACCCACGATATCCGTGCGCTGGACGATCCTAAGTCGCGAACCAATCCCATACACATTCCGGAGATGTGCGGCAACTGTCACGCGGAGAACGCCCCAGTCGCGAAAAGCCGCAACATCTCGCAGCATGACATTCTCACCAACTATGACGAAAGCATGCACGCGCAGGGTCTTTTCGGGCAGGGGCTGAAAGTCACCGCAGTCTGCACGAGTTGTCATACGGCCCACAATGTGCTTCCCCACACAGACCCTGAGTCGAGCATTAACCGCAAGAACGTCTCGGGTGTTTGCACCAAGTGCCACGCGCTGATTGAGCAGGTTCACAGGAAGGTTATCGACGGTAAGCTTTGGGAAGAACAGCCGGATGTGGTTCCGGTCTGTATCGATTGCCATCAGCCGCACAAAGCTCGAAGGGTGTACTACGAAGAAGGCGTGAGCGACCGCGATTGCATGATCTGTCACGAGAAGCCGCTCGAGAAGAAGGCAGGCGGCACATTGGCGGCGGTCAACGTTGACGACCTAACCCACTCCACGCACAAGGACACGCGGTGCGCCCAGTGCCATACGGGAGCGGACCCGCGTCACGCCGAGCGCCCCTGCGCGACGGTGATTGCGAAAGTGGACTGCGCTGTCTGCCATGCGGACCAGGTAAATCAGCACAAAGAGAGTATTCACGGACAACTTCTGGCAAAGGGCGATCCTGAAGCGCCGGATTGCCTGGATTGTCATAGCGGGCACGCAACAAAATCGAAGAAGGATTCCGAATCGCCCACTTTTGCGCGCAACGTACCTACCCTCTGCGGGAAGTGCCATCGCGAGGGCGAGGCTGCAGCGCGCAGGCTCGGGCCGGAATTTGCGGGCATCGTCGCACACTACACGGAAAGCGTGCACGGCGAGGGATTGTCCAAGAGCGGTTTGATCAACACGGCCACGTGTACGAGTTGCCACACGGCTCACAGCCCCCTTCCGCCATCAGATTCCCGTTCCACGGTAAACAAGAACAACATTGCCAATACCTGTGGCCAGTGCCACGACGGAATAGAACAACAGTTCCGAAAGAGTATCCACTCGTCTTTGGTCAGCAACTCCGACAATCTTCCCGTGTGCAGCAGTTGCCATACGGCGCACAGCATTTCCCGTACAAGCGAGGAGAAGTTCAAGTTCGACATTCTAACTACCTGCGGCAAGTGTCATGAAGACGTCAGCAAGACCTATTTCGACACGTACCATGGCAAAGTATCGAAGCTGGGTTCCGCGGTGGCGGCGAAGTGCTACGACTGTCACGGCGCGCACGATACGCTGCCTCCGGAGAATCCGGAGTCCCATCTCAGCCGTGAGAACATCGTGCAGACGTGCGCAAAGTGCCATCCGGGCGCGAACAGACGCTTCGCGGGCTATTTGACCCACGCGACCCATCACGACCCGGAGAAGTATCCGGCGCTCTTCTATGCATTCTGGGGAATGACCGCCTTGCTGGTAGGAACGTTCGGATTCTTTGGCTTGCACACGCTCATGTGGCTGCCGCGTTCCTGGCGTGAGATGCGGCGTGCGCGCGATCATATCGCGGCGGCCGGCGGTGAAGAGGCGAAGATGGTGGTCCGCTTTGTGCCGGTCGTCCGTCAGATGCACTTTGTGCTCATCCTGAGCTTCTTTGGGCTGGCCCTCACGGGGATGGCGCTCAAGTTCTCGTACATGCCGTGGGCGCAATGGTTGTCGTGGGCGCTCGGCGGATTTGCCGCATGCGGGATCATTCATCGTGTGTGCGCTGTGATCATGGTCGTCGTGTTCATTGCCCACCTTGGCTACATTGCGCACCGCAAGAGAGAGACGGGCTCCAGTTGGAAGCAGATTCTACTGGGCACGGGTACGTTGCTCCCGACTCTGCGCGATTTCAGGGAGTTTGTGGCGACGGTCAAATGGTTCCGTGGAAAGGGGCCCCGCCCGCAGTATGGCGAGTGGACCTACTGGGAGAAGTTCGACTACTTCGCTGTTTTCTGGGGCGTAGCGATAATTGGATCGACCGGCTTATTCCTGTGGTTCCCCGAAGCGTTCACGCGCGTATTGCCGGGATGGTTAATCAATGTTGCGACAATTATCCACAGTGACGAGGCGCTTCTAGCTGTTGGATTCATCTTCACCATTCACTTCTTCAACACGCACTTCAGACCGGAGAAGTTCCCGATGGACATGGCGATGTTCACCGGGCTTGTGCCAGAAGAAGAACTGAAAGAAGAGCGTCCGCGCTACTACGAGGAGCTTAGGGAGAGCGGCGAACTGGACAAGCGGCTTCGTCATCAGGCTCCCAAAGAGTTCCGATTCTGGGCGGCCATTTTCGGTACGTTGGCATTGGTTGTTGGCTTCGGCCTGGTGCTGCTGATTATCTGGTCGATGCTGATTGGGTACAAGTGATTGGGTCTCCGTTGATTGAAGGTATGGATAGCCGTGAATCTCAAGAATGGCCGTAAGCGCGTTACACTGATTCGAGTCTCTCTACTGGCGGGCCTGTGTTGTCTGACCCTCGGAGGCGGGCTGTTACTCGGAGAGAAGGGCGAGGGCGGCATCGTGTTTGCGCAGACCACCGCCGAGACTTCGTCTCAGCCTGCCGGCGTCGCGCCTGCCGGAGAAGCAGCTCCGGAAGCGCCCGCGCTTGAAGCGCCCGCGCCCGCGCCGGAAGAGACTCCAGCGTCGGACTCCGAACCTGTTGATTGCTACGTGTGTCACGGCGATCCGAGTTTATCCGCGACGAATCCCGATGGCTCCGCCCGTTCGCTGTACATCGATAAGGAAGCCTTCTCACAGTTGACTCATGGCGGCCTGGACTGTGTCATGTGCCATACCGACGCCACGGAGACGCCGCATAATCCCGAGCTGGCGGATGTGAACTGTGGCGAGTGTCACACCGAAGAGATGGAGCAATACCAGGGTAGCCTTCATGCAGTGGCTTTGCGGAATGGCGACCACGATGCGGCAAGCTGTAAGGACTGTCATGGCGTTCACGATATGCGCCCCTCTACGGACCCGCTGTCTCGGACGCATCCGTCACGGCTGGTCGAGACATGTGGTGTGTGTCATTCCGACCGGGAAAAGATGAAGAAGCACATGGTGTCGGTGATGCAACCTTCCGACTCCTACATGAAGAGCGCGCATGCGCGCGCTTTGGCGAGCGGCAAGCACGCGGCCACCTGCGTGGAATGCCACGGCACGCACGATCTGAAGACCTCTCAAGATTCCACTTCTCCGATTGCGCGCATGAACATTCCGAAGACCTGCGGTAAATGCCACGTCAAAGAGACCGCGGAATTCGATGCGAGCATTCATGGTAAGGCCCTTCAGGCTGGCATCAAGGATGCGCCGACCTGTGTGGATTGTCACGGCGAACATGACAACCAAGGCCCTGAAGCGGAAGGGTCAGCAGTCAGCCAGCAAGAGGTCTCGCGCAGCACTTGCCCGAGTTGCCATGACGACGAAAAGAAGATGGAGCGATACGGCATCACGGTCTGGCGTCAAGCCAGTTACATGGACAGTTACCACGGTATGGCCAGTGCCGCCGGATCGAAGGTGGTGGCAAGCTGCGCCAGTTGCCACGGCGCGCACAACATCCTTCCTGCCAGCGATCCCACGTCGTCGACCAACAAAGCGAACTTGCCGCAAACCTGCGGAAAGTGCCACGAGAATGCCGGACCCAACTTCGCGGAAGGCCCCGTTCATATCATGCCCACGGACCCGGGACAAAAGGCCCTGGGAATCGTCCGGTTGGTATACCTTTGGGCAATTGCACTGCTTCTCGGCGGAATGGTCATACACAATTCCCTGCTGATGCTTCGACATGTCTTCATCAAGTTCCGAAAGGAAATCAGCGGCGTCGGCACCTATCGACGGTTCTCAACGGGACAAACGGTCGGTCACTTCATTCTGACGGTATCGTTTGTGGCGCTGGCTATTTCCGGATTCGCCCTCCGCTATCCCGATGTCTGGTGGTTGAAGATGTGGTTCTTCGGAGACGCGAGTCTCGAGACGCGAGGACTGGTTCACCGCGTCGCCGGCGCCGTCCTGATCGGGCTCATCATCGTCCATGCTCTGCATACGCTGCTGCGTCCGTACGGAAGAAGAGAGCTTTGGGCGATGTTGCCCAAGTTCAAGGACGTCAAGGATGTGATTGCCAATATGAAGTTCACCCTTGGCCTTGCCCCGCACGGTCCCAAGTACGACCGCTACAGTTACAGCGAGAAGATGGAGTACTGGGGAATGATGTGGGGATCGGTGCTCATGGGAGTAACCGGCCTCGCGATGTGGTTTGCCAACGATTTCCTCAAGCATTTCCCGAAGATCGTCCTCGACATCATTGCTTTGATTCACTTCTACGAAGCGTGGCTTGCCGTTGGAACGATCGTCATCTGGCACTTCTATTACATGATTCTCGATCCGGTCACCTATCCAATGAACTGGTCGTGGATTACCGGAAAGATCACGGAAGAAGACTTCAAGGAACACCACGCCCTGGAATACGAGCGAGAGGTGGGTAATAAAGCGTCTGAAGGCACTTCCGAAAACAAGTAGAACATCCACGCGAGCATTCCGCGCCAACGAACAATGCTGACCAAAAAGGGCGCGGCCGGACTATCGAGGGGATAGTCCGGCCAAGGGGAGGAGGAAGAGGGGGATTCCTCGAGAAGCTACTTGGTTGCGGCTACGTAAATCTCATCGACTTTCGACCAATTGATCACCTCGTAGAACGCGGAGATGTAGTCGGCGCGGCGGTTCTGGTACTTCAGGTAATACGCGTGTTCCCACACGTCCATACCGAGAACTGGAGTAAGCCCCTGGAGAAGCGGGCTATCCTGATTCGCGGTGCTCAATACCTGCAGCTTGCCGCCATCACCCACGGCCAACCAGGCCCAACCGCTGCCAAAACGCGTGAGACCCGCCTTCGTGAACGCATCCTTGAACGCATCGAAGCCACCCAAGTCAGACTTGATGGCATCGCCAATCTTTCCCTTAGGCTCGCCACCCGCGTTCGGGCCCATGATCTGCCAGAACAGCGTGTGATTCGCGTGCCCACCACCGTTGTTGATCACCACCTGGCGCTTGGCTTCAGGGACGTTGGCAATACTCTTCAACAAATCCTCAACCGATTTGCTGTCGAGACCGGTGCCTTCAAGCGCCGTGTTGACATTGGTAATGTACGTTTGGTGATGCTTTCCATGGTGAATCTCCATGGTCTTTGCATCGATATGAGGCTCAAGCGCGTCAAACGCGTAGGGAAGCGGTGGCAACGAATACGGCATTTTGGCCCTCCTTCACGGTCCGTTCTTTTCGGGATACTTTTTGTTTGTCCCGGTTGTTGTTCGGAGAGTTAACACAGGGCAAACCAGTTTTGTTTCCGGTGCGCGAAGTCTTGACGCCAGCCCACCCCAAGCGTAGACTTTGCGCCCGACGGACCCCAGTTTTCGTGACATAGAATCAGGCAGAACTAAGAGCGGAGTACGAATCGTGAGTGAACTTATCAAGGTTGCGGAGAAAAAGGACATTCCGGAGGGCGAGGGGATCTGCGTCAAGCACGGCAATGATCGCATTGCGCTATTCAATGCGGGGGGAACGATTTACGCCATCAGCGATATGTGCCCTCACGCGGGCGGGCCGCTGTCTGACGGGTGGATCGAAGGTACCGAGGTGACTTGCCCGTGGCATGGGTGGAGTTTCGATGTAACGTACCAGGATGGCAGCGACCATGACGGCGTGTGCCGATACAAGGTGGTCATTGACGGAGAAGACGTTAAAGTCGAGATTCCGTAGGCCGAGAGTCGGGGGACTTGGAGTGCTACAATAGAGGGGAGAGAAGGCAATGGCGTATATCGTCGCGGAGCCTTGTATTCGGTGTAAGTACGTGGATTGCGTCGCCATTTGTCCGGTCATGTGCTTCCACGAAGGGGCCAATTGTCTAGTTATTGACCCTGACGAATGCATCGATTGCGGAGCGTGCGTGGATCAGTGCCCCGTGAACGCGATTTACCCCGAGGAATCGTTGCCGGAGAAATGGCGCGAATACGTTGACCTCAATGCCCGTTTTTCCAAGGAATGGCCCACCATCACGATGAAGAAGGAGCCGTTGGCCTCGGCGGATGAATACAAGTCTGTGGAGAATAAGCGCTCATTGCTAGACCCCGCGCCAGGCAACGGCGACGCATAGTCACCGGAGCGGGCATCTGTCATGGCATGCCGGGGCTGGAGGTGGTCATGTCGGTTCAAGTCGGACTGAAAGATCTACTAAGCGGCAAGACGATGGGAGCCGCGCCAGAACTGGCCCTCCATGAGGCTGACGGAGCAATCCGGTGCGTCGCGTGCGGACATCGTTGTCTAATCAAAGAAGGGAAAGCGGGTATCTGCCGGGTCCGCTTTAACGAACGCGGCAAGCTGCGGGTGCCGGGCGGCTACGTCGCGGGCTTGCAGATAGACCCCATCGAGAAAAAGCCCTTCTTCCATGCCTACCCAGGACGTGACGCCCTTTCATTTGGGATGCTGGGATGCGATTTCCATTGCGGATACTGCCAGAACTGGGTCACCAGTCAGGCACTCCGCGACGACGCAGCCGTGGCACTGCCAAAAGTGTGTGAAGCCGAGGAATTGGCGACGCTGGGAAAGCGATACTGCACCCCTGTTGTGGTCAGCACGTACAACGAACCGCTCATCACGTCCGAATGGGCGGTAAGCGTGTTCGAGGAAGCCCGGGCAGAAGGCATGGTCTGCGGGTACGTGAGCAATGGGAACGCAACACCCGAGGTCTTGTCGTACCTTCAACCCTTTGTCAGCCTCTACAAGGTCGACTTGAAGGGGTTCAACGACAAGAACTACCGCAAGCTTGGCGGCGTTCTTAAGAATGTCTGCGATACCATCGAAAGGCTGAAGTCCATGGACTTCTGGGTGGAAGTTGTGACGCTCATCGTTCCGGGGTTTAACGACAACGACGAAGAACTGAAAAGCATGGCCAAGTTTCTCGCTGGAGTCTCGCCGGATATCCCGTGGCACGTCACGGCCTTTCATCCCGACTACAAGATGACCGAACCGCCGCGGACCACTGTGCGTGAGCTGGAACGCGCCTATCACGCAGGCAAAGAAGCGGGACTACATTTCGTCTATCCAGGAAACCTCCCCGGAATGGTCGGGGACCGAGAAAACACCTACTGCCCTTCCTGCGATGAGCTGCTCATCCGCCGGCACGGTTTTCTGGTCCTTGAGAACAAGATGCGAGGACGCGAATGCCCCCGCTGTGGAAACGACATCCCCGGCGTGTGGGAATCGAACGCGCCTAAAGCCAGTATCGGCGACGGCTACCCAAGAGCGGTGCGGATTTGATCGGCTGTAGTATTCTTGGCCTATACTCATCTCATGGATAACGCAAGTCAACGCGTCGACGTGGGGGTGCCGCGAATCAAGAGGGACGAAACCGCGCAAAGTACGCTCGTTATCGCCACATTCGGGTGTGTTGGCTTCGTGTTGCTGATTGCGACTATCGTGGGCGGATGCGGGGCATTCTTATACTTGGGCGGTCGGGCGGTCGAGCCTTTGGCAGATGACTTTTTTGACCGCTATAACAAGCAAGAGTACGCTGAGATCTACGAGCAGGCCTCTAGTTTTCTAAAGAAAGAAACTAGGAAGGATCAGATCGTAACACTCTTGAAGAATGCGCACGATGTTCTCGGGAATTGTACGGCTCACACCAGACGGGGAGCATTTGTTGCCTCGACTCTTGGGAGTCGAACAACAGTTGCTACGTATGAGTGTGAATTCACTAACGGGACCGCCATTGTGAAATTGACATTTCTGAAGACTGAATCGAGCGTGCGTCTGATTGGGTTCGACTTCAGCTCTCCACTTTTTGTAACCGCAATGACATGTTCAAAGTGCGGTGCGAAACTGAAGGACCTGGGTGCTTTTTGCAGCTTTTGCGGTGCACCGCTTACAGGAAGTTCGCACTAAAGAGGCATTGCGTGCCCAGTCGGCATTCTGATTCCCATACAGACTGTTCCCCCAAGACAGTCGCTCATCGTTTTAGTCTCTGCAATTTGCGGTCCACCAGGAACACGCACGGGGGGCGTTTGCTCACACGCTTCTGATCATTGCCGGCAAATTCCGCCGGGACTGGGGAATCGCGCACGCCCATATCAAGCGCAGGGGATTGCTATCCCATGGCTCGTGTGGATTCGCCGGACTCCCCTCGCGCTATCAGGCTTGCCAGACGCCCTCTCGGCTTCCTAGCATGGGCGACCTAGTCTTCTGCGACCACGGTACAACGCAAACGCGCCAACTGCCATCAGGACAACTGCAATCGGCCACGCCTGCAGGGGGGCCACCAGTTCACCAGTTTCGGTGTCGAATACTTGTCCGGATGTGGTGGAACCGTTCCCCGCGCCGACTCCACCCAAGGGGCCTGCCCCCTCTATGGCCGATATCGAATCGTCGTCTAACAAGTCGAGGCGAATGGTTCCGGCACCCGTGCCTGCATCAACGGTAACGGTATACGTATCACAGGAACCATCGACGGTTAATACCGATGCTCCTGAGACTGCCCCGGTGGTGCTAAGCGCGAAGCTCGAAATGTCCACGCCACTCACACACTGGTCAAAGGTAACCGTAAACGTCGCCGTAGAACCCGCGGCGCTCTCAAACTGAATTAAATCGACGGCGGGCGGAGGTCCAGCCAGTTTGGTTACGAATACCGCTTCGCCGCCTTCCGCTGTCAGGTTCGCCGTGCCGGGACCCGGATCGAAGTCGACCGTTCCATTAAAGACGCCCGTTGTGTAAATGTATCCGTCCAAATTGAGGGCGGCAGAATAATGCGCATAGGCACCTGTGGAGGTGCCGCTTCCGCCAAACTGCTTAGCCCAGCCAAAACTTCCGGAACTAGTAAGCTTGGACAGGAAGACGTTCGCGTGGCCAGTCGCCGTCAGATTATACGCGCCTAGACCCGGATCGAAATCGACGGTCCCGCGAAAGTAGCCCGTGGTATAGACGCTTCCGCTAGAATCCACGGTAACGGAGCTGCCTTCCGATTGGTTGGCCCCGACAAATTGCCTGGCCCATACAAAGTCGCCCATGAGGTTCAGCTTGGCAACATAGATATTCGTAAAGCCTTGCGCCGTCATATTAAACGTGCCCGGACCCGGATCGAAGTCGGCGGTATCCTGAAAGAACCCTGCAATACAGACGTTTCTGTTCTCATCCACCGCCACGGAACGGCCGAAGGTCAACCACGAGCCGCCCATGCTCTTGGCCCAGACGAAATTGCCCGAACTATCCAGCTTGGATACAAAGGTGTCCGCAAGGCCGGTTGCCGAGATGCTGAAGGTGCCCGGACCCGGATCGAAGTCTGCTATTCCGTTAAATTCGCCCACGGTGTAGACGTTCCGACTGGAATCCACCACGATGCCGTGGGGTACCAAGGAAGTGTTGCCGTCTAAGTGTCTGACCCATACGAAGCCACCGGAACTGTCCAACTTCAACACAAACCCTTCATAAGCTACTCCCGCCAAGTACGCTGTGCCGGGCCCCGGGTCAAAGTCTACTGTATTGAAGAAGGTGCCCGCGATGTAGGCGTTCCCGCTGGAATCCACCACCATGGCATTGGCCTCATCGGGCATGTCCCCGCCTGTGCTCTTCGCCCAAACAAAGTTACCCGAACTGTCCAGCTTCGATACAAAAATATCTCCCTCGCCAGCTGCCGTCAGGTTGGCCGTCCCGGAACTCGGATCGAAGTCCCAAGTCTCGGAGAACTTCCCTGTAACATAGACGTTCCCGCTCGACTCGACTGCAATGGCGTTGATCTGGCAATAACCACTGCCTTCAAAATGCTTGGACCAGATCAGACTGCCGAAACTGTCCAGCTTGCACACAGTGGCTTCCTCTGCGAAGAAACTTCCCGCAGCATAGACATTCCCGTCAGAATCCGCCGTCAAATAGCTGCCTGTCCAGCCGACTGAGGTCCCTTCCTGCCAAGTCCAGAGGTAGTCGCCTTCTGTAGCGTGAGTCAGCCCGGCATAGAGCCCGAAACACGCTACAGTGAGTAGGATCTGGACCGGGGAATAATTGCGCCTCGTGTGTTGAGGCCCAGTATGCCAACCAAGCAACCGGTTTACGGTTTCGCCGAATCCAGTCTCACTGCCCTTTGTTCCCATCGTAATGCACTCCTACTCCGAGCAATACCTATAAACTTGCCGCCCCCGCCTACTGCAAAGTACGAAAACACTCCCCTCAATATTGTCGCGATTCAAGCGTAAATTGTCAATAACCTATAACAGCATACTACTGATACTCTCGCGGATTTGTGGCCGGAATTTGACACGAGTGCATACTGCAATCTTCATGCAGGCCCTGTGCGATTCGGAGTGAATGGCGCTTGCCCACTAGCGTCGAGTATCCGTCGATACGCCTGACGACAGCCGGGTGTCTTGGTAGGCAGCGCAACGCTGATGCGTGCTCCATCGCCAATGTGGGGCAGCCGCCCTCGGCTGCCAATTCTATAGCCCGGCTTCCACGTCGGGCGTGAATTTACTCGTCCGGGATCTTCAAGGAGATTGCACGGCGTACTCTTGAGCAAGCGTGATCCCCTCAGAGGAGAAAATCATCAGCTAACTCTCCAAAGACACTCCCGAATCGCAGCCGAGCGCGGCGCTGATCTGCACATTGTGTGGCAGGCATCTTGCCTGCCTTCTTTGGGGAGGTGTCGAATAGACGGCACATAATAATGTCTCTCTTGAGTCTTCGGTGGACTGGTCTGATATTCTCTAACCATGAATACTCGTCGTAACACTCTCTTGATCATTGCCGACCAATTCCGCTGGGACTGTCTGGGGGCCGCGGGGAACACCGTCATTCGCACGCCGAACTTAGACGCGTTGGCGCGCGAAGGGACCTTGTTTCGCAAGTGCTTTGCGCAGACTGCTCCGTGCGGGCCGAGCCGCATGTGCATCTACACAAGCCGTTACTTGTGCTCGACGCGGTCGGTGAACAACTACACGCCGTTGGCCGATGCGCACGAGAACGTCGTGATGCATATCAAGGACGCGGGATATCAGACCGCTATTCTCGGATACAATGACTACGCGGTTGATCCACGCATTCTACCCGAAGGCGATGCGCGGCGAACGAGCCTGAACTACGAGAACTTCTTGCCCGGTTTCGAAACGGGCCTTCAGCATGAATACCACTCGCCAGAGTACTTCGACTACCTTCGCGCAAAGGGGTATCCGGAGGAGTGGTGTGGCCCCGAAATCTGCTCGACTTACAATGTCCCTCCGGACGGGCCGGGTCCGCATCTGCCGCTGCGTTTTCCGGCGCACTACCGCGCGGAAGACAGCGAGACATCTTTTCTCGCGGGGAGAGCGACAGACTACATTCGACAGCGGGCGGGAGAAGGCTGGTTTCTCAGCCTTAACTTTATCAAGCCGCATCCGCCCAGGATCTGCCCTGAACCGTATCACGCAATGTATGACCCCGGCACAATGCCGTCCCCTGCGCGGTGCCCAGACGAACTGGCCTCAACGCACCCCTACCTCAAGCTCATTCACGCGTGTCCGGCCTTGGAGGAAGAGAGCGAACTGCGTGAGACGATGGCCTGCTACTACGGAATGATCTCGGAAGTCGATGCCTGTGTTGGCAAGGTGTTGGATACACTTCGCGCGACCGGCCAATGGGAAAACACGCTGGTCGTCTTTATGTCGGACCACGGCGAATACCTCGGCGACCACTATTTGTTGGACAAGGGCCATTTCTACGATGGGGCGATGCGCGTGCCATTGATCGTACGTGACCCGTCGCAGCAGGCCGACTCGATGCGCGGGCGCGTGCTCGACGGATTTTGTGAGTCAATCGACGTCGCGCCGACGATACTGGATTACCTCGGGATTCCTGTTCCCGACCGCTTCCAGGGAAAGAGTCTTCTCGGCGTGGTACGCGCGGAAGACGGCGCTCAATTGAAACCTCGCGTTCACTTCGAGTTTGATTTTCGCGGTCGAATGCCACGCCTTCGAGACGGCGAAGAAGACGCCTGCCTAATGTGGGTCGTTCGCAACGAACGGTTCAAGTATGTGCAGTTCGGGCTGGATGAGATGCCTCCGCTTCTATTCGATTTGGAGAATGACCCCAGCGAGCTGGTAAACGTGGCCGGGTTGCCGGAATACGCGCATGCTGAACTGGAATACTGCGGTCACTTGATCCGATGGCGAATGAAGCATGAGGATCAGCGCATGGAGCGGTGGGCGTCGCAATTCCGTTGATACTTGGCGAACCAGCGTCTATGTTCGAGAGTCGCGCTCGGTTGTGCCCTCAATTCGGCAGTTTATTGATGATCCCCTTCAAGAAATTCACATCGCGAATCAGGTTCGCGGGAAGATCGTCCTGAACAAACTCCATAAGCGCCATGTGATTGCGTTTGGTCGACGCGACAGTGGTGATATAGCGCTCCCAGTCATACTCGCCTTCTTCGAGGGGCCAGCGGCGGCCATCAAGCCAATGAAAGACATGCAAATGCAGCAGCCAATCACGCATGTGCTTCAGCCCCGATAGCCTGTCGGCCGGCAACAAGCGGCCATCCGGTTGCCAATAGGAATACACGTTGTCGCGCGCAATCTTCTCGTGAAGCGTGGCCGACGATTCCGTTGTATCGTTCATGGTGTTTGCCTGAAACTCAAATGCGAGCGTCATATTTCTGGCCTTGGCAAGATCGGCGCACCGCTGCGCATCGGAGAATAGGCTGTTCCACACGTGGTCCCGCGCGTTGCGCGATGCCATGTTGCCCGCAAAAACGCGCACATTCGGAGCGCCCAAGGCTTCGGCGGTATCCAATACCTTATCGAACGATACGGGGTTTGTTGTGCTGCACCCTACCCTATAGTAAGAACCGTAAGAGACGACTTGCAGATTCGCGGCGCGTGTCATGTCTCCAACTTCTTTGGCCGTTTTGATGTCTCCTTCCGGGACGTGCGTGTCTCCAGCCCACTCGATACCTGCCAATTCGGCCTGAGCCGCCACGCGAACAATATCGGCAGGCGAGAGTGTGCGAAACGTGACAGAAACAAGACCAACTCGTATCATAGTCTCTCCCTATGCAATGCCTTCACTCCAAGTCCACAATTCGAAGGATAACATACTCCACTCGGCATTTCAGCGGCTAAGTCGCCGTGAATGGGGGCGTCAAGAAGTCCTACCGTGGCGCGGCCGAAGCGGATGGGTCGATGAGCGTTATCGCCCCTTCAATGGTGAGCATCAAATCAAGAAGATTGGCCGGTTGTTCCGATTCTGCTTCGCCTTGATTCGCATAGTCCTGCGTGATGGTTGAAAGCACATCGGCGAGTCCGCCAAGCATTTTCGACAATCCCATGGTCAATTGGAGATTGAGGGTGGAGTGCACAAGCTTTCCATTGTTTACATCGAAATAAACCAGTCCCTGGCCATTGAGATCGAAGGTGGGCATGCCGATGCTTACACCTTCTTCAGTATTGACGAGCGGAGCATCGCCCACGGTGTCGTCCGTCGCGTAGGTCTGTTGTATGACACCGCAAGTGTGGCCCTCAAGTTCCTGATACCCCAAGAACGTGTTCGTGACGCGGGCCTGCACGGCGCCTCCAAAGCCCGGAATCGGCAGTGCGAATCGAGATTCCCACGCTTTGCCCTGTTCGATTGTGTCGGCGGGATACTCGACAAATGAAAGGCTCGGCACGGCGGAGAGCATCGATGCCATTCCTTCAGGTCCTTCGATCTTCTGAACACTTCCGTTGGACGCCACGCGTACCGCAATCGGCGTAGAGAAATAGGCAAACTGGCTGTTACCCGGCTGCGCAGGCGTTTTTGCCGTATCGTACGACGTGTTCCCATAGAACATGTACGAACGCTCAGGCGTATATCCCATTTCAAAGGGGACATCCATGAAGGAGCCTGTAAGCTGAGCACTGTCGAACGATATGCGCATATCGGCAGATTTGTCAGCGGCGACTTCTTTGGTGAGCACGGAGAAATCGCTCACAAATTGCGTTTCAACTCCGCTGAATTCGCCGGCGTCAAAGCCTTTGCCTCGAATTGCTGCATCGACACGGTAGTTCGAAATGTCTCCCTGAACGAAACGCATTTGGAAACCGGTCGACGGGGCGGAATTCCCGGAGGACGACTGAGCGGTAGGTAGGCCGGCCGGTGGGTTGGCGGCCACGGACGGCGATGGCAACCCTGGAGGGGCATCGGTCACGGGAAGGGAAGCATGCGAGTCTCTGGCATGCCAAACGGATGAAATGGCAACCCCGGCAATTAGGCCCACTGCAAAAATCAGCGGGCCAAATGCGGCCACTCTGTATCGCATCAGTCAACGACTCCCATGTTTAGACCATTCAGCCATCCATAGTGTACCAGATGTGAAGCGACTGGCTTGTTTGTCCGGGAAGCGGGGGATGGTTTAGAGTGTTCTGGAGGTGAGTGCTGGTTCGCATGCTAAAAGGGAAGTCCTGGCCAGACTCGTGCAAGTTTCCTGTGCTCGATGAATTCGTGTGTGACTTTTCAGAGAGAACGACTAAGACATGAGCGACTCCAAATGTAGCGATATACACGTTACCCCCGAACTTCTCCAACGGTATGACCGTCCCGGGCCGCGCTACACAAGCTACCCGACGGCTCCGGTTTGGAAGGAGGATTTCGGAGATTCCGAATACAGAAAGGCCCTCACGCGCGCCGCCGGGCACGAAGACGACCCTCTGTCCGTGTACGTCCACATTCCTTTCTGCCATGAGCGTTGCGCATTCTGCGGCTGCAACGTCATCATCGGCCGCAAAGAAGGTCTGGCGGACGCCTATCTCGATTACGTCATCCGCGAGATGGAAGCGGTCGCGAAGGCCTTGGGCCGGCGCAAACGTGTGCTTCAGGTGCATTGGGGCGGAGGCACTCCCACTTATCTCGATCTTTCGCAGATGCAACGGCTCTTCAACGCCATCGGCGGAACCTTCGCGATCGACCCCAACGCCGAGTTGGCCCTTGAAATGGACCCGCGCGTAACGTCGCAGGAGCAGATTGCCCTTTTGCGTTCGATGGGATTCAATCGCGTAAGCATGGGGGTCCAGGATTTGGACCCGAACGTGCAGTGCGAGATTCATCGCAATCAGACGGAAGAACAGACGCGTCAACTCTTCGCCTGGTGCAGAGAAGCGGGATTCGGAGGGATTAACTTCGATTTGATCTACGGACTGCCCGGCCAGGAATTGCCGAACTGGGAAGAGACGATTCGCAAGGTCATTGAGATTGGCCCCGATCGGATCGCCGTGTACAGTTATGCCTATCTGCCCGATCGCTTGCGAAATCAGCGTCACATCGACGTGGACAAATTGCCAAAAGCAACCTTGAAGCTGGAGCTATTTTCGGCAGCGCGCCGGTTGTTCCTTGAAGCTGGATACAGCGCAATTGGCATGGATCATTTCGCGAAGCCCCACGATGAACTTGCGATCGCGATGAGAGAGCGAAGACTTCACCGCAATTTCATGGGATATACCGTCGTGCCCGCGCCGGAGATGCTTGGATTCGGCACCTCGGCGATCGGCGAGATCGGCGGGTGTTTTGCGCAAAACGAGAAGAAGTTGTCGCGATACTATCAAGCCATCGACGCAGGGAAGTTCCCTACTGCATGCGGTATCGCGCTTACGCAAGACGACGTGATTCGCAAGTATGTCATCAAACAACTGATGTGCAACTTTTATCTCGATTTCGCTGAGCTGGAATCACTCTTCGGTGTCGAGTATAGCGTCTACTTCGCCGCCGAGGATGAGACGCTGAAATCGACATTGGACGAAGGTTTTATCAGTCGCGAAAGCGGGGCGTTGCGTGTATTGCCGCTGGGGCAGGTGTTCATCCGCAACATTGCGATGGTGTTTGACGCGTATCTTCCGAAAGTCACGACTCAATTTTCGCGTACGGTGTAGTTATGACTCTTGAAGTACTCGCGCAGGATAGAAGGCAATGAGACTTGAAACTCGCGTAGCCGTCCTCGGGGGAGGAGTGACGGGTCTCTGCACTGCACATTTCCTCTCCAAGACATTGGGGGCGGAGAATGTGCGCCTCCTCGAAGCATCCGATTACATCGGAGGCACCACCCGCACAGAGAACATCAATGGTCTGCTTTGCGATTGGGGACCGAACGGATTCCTGAATCGCGAGCCGTTGACCCTCGATTGGATCGATGACCTGGGCCTCACGCATGAGCTGATTGCCGCAAACGAGGCCGCTGCGCGACGATTCATCTTCAAGAACGGGAAGCTGGTCGAAATTGTAGGTCCGCCAAGGTTCCTTGTTTCGTCACTGTTATCTCCGGCTGGGCGTGCACGGTTGTTCTGCGAGCCGTTCATCAAGCAGAGAACATCCGACGAGCCCGAGACAATCTGGAATTTCGCGGCGCGGCGTATCGGCGCAGAGGCGGCCGACACGCTCGTCAGCGCCATGGTCCTCGGAGTGTTTGGTGGAGACGCGAAGCAACTTTCCCTCGCACACTGCTTCCCGCGGATGGCTGCAATGGAAAGGGAATTCGGGACTCTGTTCAAAGCCCTGATGGCGAAACGGCGTCAGTCTTCCGGGGCAAGTCCCATGGGACCCGGCGGGGTGCTTACGACATTCCAACAGGGGATCGGACGCCTGCCGGAGTATGCGGCTCAGTCGATGCGGGCACAGATCGTTGCTGAAGCCCGTGTGTCGTCGTTGACGCGCGACAACGGCGTCTTTCGCATACGCACGGATCGCGACGATTGCGTGGAAGCCGAGAAGGTAGTCATGGCTATTCCCGCGTACGAGGCGGCGAAGGCCGTGCAGAATCTTGTCCCGGCTGCGGCCAAGGAACTTGCGCGCATTGCCTACGCGGACATTGCTGTCTTGTGTACGGCGTATCGACGCGAACAGGTCGGCCATTCGCTGGATGGTTTCGGGTTCCTCGTTCCTCCCAGTCAGGGCAAACAGGTTCTGGGTTGCCTTTGGACTTCGTCAATCTTTCCCCATCAGGCCCCGAATGGCATGGTGCTATTACGGACGATGGTGGGCGGATACGCCAATCCCGCGCCGGTGAAATGGAGCGATTCCGAACTCCTGGCGCTGCTAGACCGAGAGATTCATCCGCTACTGGATGTTCACGGCAGCCCGGAATTCGTGCGCATATTCCGCCATATTCGAGGGATTCCGCAGTACTTGCTCCACCACGGGGAGTCCTTGGCCGCCGTTGAGGCCGCTGAACGGGAATGCCCGGGGCTGGTATTTGCAGGCAATGCCTTCCGGGGCGTCGGACTCAACGACTGTGTGGTTTCCGCCCATCGAGCCGTCGACCTGCTCTCCAAATAGCCCATCGTTGCATTCCCTCGAAAGCGATGGTAGTCTGAACCAACGCGCTGTCTTGTGCGATATTCACTGACAAACACCGCGATTCGCCGCCGACGACAACGGCGTGACGCTTCGAAACGTGTCCACACGGCCATTTTCGTGTGACCCAACGAGCCTACCGGTGAATCGCCATGGTGAGGAGACCTAATAATGGCCGTGACCACGATAGCTTCCCGTGTTTTTGAGCAATCCCAGTCGGATCTGATCACTCGGAAGCCGTTCCCAAATTCCAAGAAAGTCTATGTGGAAGGGTCCGATCCTTCTATCCGCGTGCCCATGCGGGAAATCGCTCAGACTCCCACACGAGAGCGCGGAGCCGGGAAAGAAACGCCCAATCCTTCCATCACCGTTTACGATACCTCCGGTCCCTACACGGACCCGTGCGAACCCATCGACGTCCGGTTGGGACTCCGCCCTATCCGGTTGGGGTGGATCAAAGGGCGAAATGACGTTGTCGAGCTGGACGGCCTTACGTCTGCGTTTGCGCGCGGACGCGAAGACGACTCTTTGCTTGCGGGAGTCCGATTCGAGCGCACGCGGCCGCCATTGCGCGCCAAGGAAGGGTGCCGCGTCACCCAATTGCATTACGCGCGGCGCGGCGAGATTACGCCGGAGATGGAATACGTCGCGATTCGCGAGAACATGCGTCTAGAAGAAACCATTGAGGCACTCCATAAACAGCATCCCGGGCATGATTGGGGCGCCAATCTTCAGCGGCGGATCACCCCGGAGTTTGTGCGCGATGAAGTCGCTCGTGGACGCGCCATCATCCCCGCGAATATCAACCATCCCGAGTTGGAGCCGATGGTCATTGGGCGCAACTTCCTGGTGAAGATCAACGCAAACATCGGGAATTCTGCGGTATCGAGCAGTATCGAAGAAGAAGTCGAAAAGCTGGTCTGGGCCATTCGGTGGGGCTCGGATACCGTGATGGATCTCTCGACGGGCGCGAACATTCACGAGACGCGAGAATGGATCGTGCGCAATTCACCGGTCCCGATTGGCACGGTGCCCATCTATCAGGCTCTGGAGAAAGTGGGAGGGAGGCCTGAAGAGCTTTCGTGGGAGATCTTCCGCGACACGTTGATCGAGCAAGCGGAGCAGGGCGTAGACTATTTCACGATTCACGCCGGAGTCCTTCTTCGGTTCATCCATCTCACGGAAAAGCGCGTCACGGGCATTGTCAGCCGGGGCGGTTCCATCATGGCGAAGTGGTGTTTGGCGCACCACAAGGAGAACTTCCTCTATTCGCACTGGGATGACATCTGCGAAATCATGGCCGCATACGACGTCGCGTTCTCGATTGGCGATGGGCTGCGTCCCGGGTCAATCGCGGATGCAAACGACGAGGCTCAGTTCGCCGAACTGAAGACGCAAGGCGAGTTGACCAAGCGTGCATGGGATTTCGATGTCCAGGTGATGAACGAGGGTCCCGGGCACGTCCCCATGCACATGATTCAGGAAAACATGCAAAAGCAGTTGGAGTGGTGTGGTGAAGCCCCGTTCTACACGTTGGGTCCGCTGACCACCGACATTGCCCCCGGCTACGACCACCTGACATCGGCCATCGGAGCCGCGATGATCGGCTGGTATGGAACGGCTTTGCTCTGCTACGTGACTCCAAAGGAACATCTCGGGCTTCCCGACAAGAACGACGTGCGAGAAGGTGTGGTGGCCTACAAAGTCGCTGCGCATGCCGCCGACTTGGCGAAGGGGCATCCGGGCGCGCAAATCCGCGATAACGCCTTGAGCCTGGCCCGGTTCGAATTCAGATGGGAAGACCAATTCAGCTTGTCGCTTGACCCGGACAAAGCCCAGAGTTTCCACGATGAAACACTGCCCGCACAAGGCGCAAAAATGGCCCATTTCTGCAGCATGTGCGGCCCCAAGTTCTGCTCGATGGAGATCACGCAGCAGATTCGGGACTATGCATCCAAGCTTGGGGTAGGGGAAGATGCGGCGCGCGACCAGGGAATGAATGACATGGCCGAGACGTTTCGTGTCGGTGGAGCTGAACTGTATCGGCCCGTCTGACATAGGAATCGTTACGTCGTGAATATCTTCTCGGCAGTGAAGTCGTTTATGCACGGTAGTCCGGCGTGTACACCCGGTGAACTGAAAGAACTGCTTGACCGGAAAGCCGATTTCGTACTTCTCGATGTCCGCAGGGCCGATGAATTGGCCAAGGCTCGCATCGAGGGCGCGGTCCATGTCCCGCTGGATTCGCTTGAGAACCGTATCGCCGAGTTGGAGTCCAAGCGTGACGCCGAGATCGTAGTCATGTGCCACCACGGGATGCGGTCAAGCATGGCGGCCAATTTCCTGCGAGACCGCGGTTTTTCCCATGTCAGGAACCTTACCGGTGGGATTGACGCATACGCTTCTGTCGATCCGGCCGTTGGCAGGTATTAGTAGACGCGTTCAAACTGTCCTGGTGAATTGCGAGGCTTTGGCAGGCGTAATGAGTGAAGGCACGCGTGCTGTTTCGAACCGCGCATGGGGCGCACTTCCGCGTTTGCGGACCCGCTCCCTCGAGCCGGAAATTCTGGATGATCAAAGCCTCGATCATGCCGAGCGCATTCGCGCCCTCGTAGGTCTCCGAAGAATCAACGCCCTGAGCCTCACACGGCGATCCCTGTGGCGCGTTGTGCGTGAAGTCGCCGCAGGTAACCCTGGCACACCTTTGCGCGTTCTGGACATCGCTTCAGGTGGAGGTGACACGGCAATTGGCCTCAGCCTCTGCGCGCAACGCGACGGTATTCCGGTCGAAGTACACGGATGTGACTTAAGTGTCGACTCGGTTGCCTATGCCCACTCCCAGGCCCGTAAGGCGGGTGCATCCACGTCATTCTTTGTCCGCGATATTGTCGAAGACGGCGTTCCCGAGGGGTACGATGTCATTATAAACACGTTGTTTATGCATCATCTGACCGACTCCGCTGCACAAAGGCTTCTGAAGTCCATGTGTGCAGCGGCCAAACGCCAGGTGATAATCAGCGACCTTAATCGGTGTTGCTCCGGTTATTTGATGGCATATTGGGTTTGCCGAATCCTAAGTCGATCTTTCGTAGTCCATAATGACGCTCCGTTGTCTGTCTTAGCTGCATTTACGCCGAAGGAGTTCGCATCGCTGGCGGATGCGGAGGGCATATCCGGTTATAGCATTCGCCGGACGTGGCCCTGTCGATTCCTTTTCACATGGAGACCGCAGTGAGCGCAGTTCTGTTCACGCTGCTTCTTGAAGATGCCTCGTCGATACTCTGGGATGTTGTCATCGTCGGCGCGGGCTGCGCGGGCTCCGTGGCCGCACGGCAACTCGCGCTGGGCGGTGCGAAGGTGCTTCTCGTCGACAAAGCCTCGTTTCCCCGCTGGAAAGTCTGCGGTTGCTGCATTAGCCGTCCCACGCAGCAAATCCTGAATAAAATTGGTCTCGGCCAGCTTCTTGCCGAGAACGGCGCCGTTCCCGCCGATAGATTCCATGTCGCGCTGAAGGGCAAGAGCGCGGATGTTCAATTACCCGGATACTACCTGCTCTCCCGCGAACGCTTCGATGTGGAGTTGATTCAATCGGCTATTGACGCGGGCGCGCACTTCCTTCCCAAAACCCAAGCTACGCTCGATGCGGTCTTTGACGACTGCAGGACCATCCAACTTCGCACCGCCGAAAGTGAAGCTACTGTTAAGGCGAAAGTGGTTCTCGCTGCGGATGGCCTTGGAGGACGGCTGCTTCGAGCGACCGATGAGTTTGAATCAACAGCGAAAGAGGACTCACGAATTGGCGGAGGGGCTGTTTCCTCGGGGGCTCCCGGATTCTACAAGCCCGGCGTTATCTACATGGCATGTTCAGAAAACGGATACGTCGGTTCAGGCCGCATCGAAGATGGACGCCTGGTGATTGCCTCGGCGTGTGATCCCGAATTTGTGAAGTCTCAAGGGGGACTGGCGGAAGCGTCGGCCTCTATCCTGGCCGATGCCGGGTTCGCGCCGATTGCAGATATCTACGATATACCGTGGCGAGGAACGCCCGCGTTGACGCGAAGTGTCACCAAGGTGGCGGCGCACCGTGCGTTTGTACTGGGAGACGCCGCGGGATACGTCGAGCCGTTCACGGGTGAAGGAATGAAGTGGGGGATATGCTCGGCGGTTGCACTCTCGAAGATTGTGCTTCGGGCCGTACAGCACTATGACCAGCGACTTGAAGCGGAATGGGAACGTGAATATCGGAAAGTTGTGACGTCGGATCAGAACACGTGCCGCATGCTTGCGGCAGGCCTGCGGTGGCCCAAGCTGTTGAGCACGGCATTGAGTCTCGTTTCTGCGGTGCCGTTTGTCGCGGCTCCGTTCGTTTCTCGTCTCAACACGCACGTCGCGTGTCAACAGGAAGTTGTATCACCATGAAGTTCGCCATTCTCGGACAAGGAACAGCACTCCCAGAGCATTCCATCGGTATGGAAGAAGCGGTTCTCTACGCCAAAGAAGCGTTTTGCAGCAGCGATGAACAAGCGCGCCAACTCAAACTGCTCTATCGGATGACCGGCGTTAAGCGGCGGCACACCGTAGTACTGGATGCTCCCGAAGGAACACCTAACCGGCAGTCGTTTTTTCCGAATCCCAACGGCACGATGCAGCATGGTCCGTCTATCCGATGCCGCATGGAGCGATACGAGCAGGACGCGTTGCCTCTGGCTCTGAAGGCCGCGCGCGAAGCATTGGCGAAAGCGGGCACAAACCCTGAAGACATCACGCATCTTGTGACGGTGTCGTGTAGCGGCTTCGCCGCGCCCGGTGTGGATATCGGCCTCATCAAAGGTCTGGGGTTGAAGTCCACCGCCGAGCGCGTGCATGTGGGTTTCATGGGTTGCCACGGCGCACTGAATGG